>DASXUF010000120.1 GCA_036504975.1 Candidatus Binatia bacterium
CTCAGCGACAAGCAAAAAGAGATTCTCGAGCGGCTCTGGGAGAAATAATCAGGGCGCGTTCTCGTGATCCGTTCGCCCGCGCGAGATCGCTTTCTCGATGTCCCGTGTGATCTCGGGGCAGCATTGTCTTGCGGCGGCTAAGAGGGTGCGCGCCTGCCCGCTGTCGCAGGGGATGGTGTAGCCTTCGAACTCGACGCCGCCGACGGAATGCTCGATCGGCGTCGCCTTGGCAAGGGCTTCATGGGCGGGGGATGTGCCGGGAATGCGGCTCCGCAATAAATCATAGTGCCGGGGAGCGACCTTAATAAATATTTCCATCGCGCCGCCTCATGGCCCGCTGCCGTCAAGATTCCAAACCTTGTCCGCCGGTCCGTCCGGCGTATTTCGGTCGCTCGGCTTTTTCGATTTCGGTCTCAGCCGCGATAGTGGATTCGTCCTCGTCCAGCCTGACCTGGTATAAGGTCCGGCCTTTTTGGTACACTTCGTCGCCCGCGTGAGCGGGCAGCTCTCCCACGAACACGCCGTCCGTAACTTCCCCTTTCAGCGAAGGCTCGTCTTTCCATTCGACGAGGTCGCCCTTTTTGAAGGAAAAGAGAAACGAAAAGCTTTCATCGAGCCGCGGGTCGTCCATTTTTATGAAATCCATGCTCCATTGTGGTCGGATGAGCCTTTCCTGTCAAAAGGGAATTCACCCTAAGCGTGTAAAGTGTGGCTGTGGGGCGGAAAAAAATATTTTGACAGGCCGTAGACAAGGGCCTCCGCATCGTGTAAGGTAGAATTCCTACTTCAGTAAAGGGCCTTCTGAATGAGGAATAGACAAAGCGAAGGCCTCAACAGTCTCTCCTTCGGAAACGATACCTAAAGGATAATCCGGCCAGAGCGTGGTTTCATTCTTCAAGTTCCCCATGTTCTCTCCGATCGGTAGTTAGCTTCCAGGCGACAGACATCAACATCTCTCATAGGAGGAGAACATGAGTAATAATAAATTGTACGTTGGCGGGTTGCCTTATTCCACGACGGAAGGGCAACTGCAGGAAATCTTCGAGGCGCACGGCACGGTGCAATCCGCCCGGGTGATCTCGGATAAGTTCACCGGACAATCGCGGGGCTTCGGCTTCGTCGAGATGGGCTCCGGTGACGAAGCCCAGAAAGCGATCGACGCGCTGAACGGCAGCCAACTCGGCAGCCGCACGCTGGTCGTCAACGAGGCCAAGCCGCAGGAGCGGCGGGACGGCGGCGGGGAGCGCAACGGACAGCGCAACGGCGGCCAAAAAAACCGCTGGTAGTTTTCTTTCGCTAAGAAAACAAAAAGGGGGCGCCCGGCCGGGTCGCCCCCTTTTTTATCGGCGGACGCGCATCTTTTGTTTTTCACCGCCGATTCATTATAGAAAAGGAGCGGTAGGTCGTTCGCGGCATGGCGGTTTCGCCGGAGTTAAGCTGGAGCTTGCAGATCGGGTCCGGAGTATTGTGGACGCTGGCCTATATCCTCATCATCAGGCTCGGATTTCGCGACCGCACCTACGGCATGCCGATCGCCGCCCTCGCGGCCAATATTTGCTGGGAATTTATATTTTCGTTCATCTACCACCACGAGCCGCCGCAGAACTACGTCAACGTCGTCTGGTTCGCGTTCGATCTCGTCATCGTCTATCAAGCCCTCCGCTTCGGCAAGGCTGCCGCCGCCCGGGCCCTGCCGGCGGAATATTTTTATCCGGCATTTTTTCTGGTCCTGGTTTTAAGCTTCTTCGCCATCCTGGCCGTCACGATCGAGTTCAAAAATTGGGACGGCAAGTACGCCGCGTTCGGACAAAACCTCATGATGTCCGTTCTGTTCATTTCGATGCTGTTCCGGCGGGGAGACGTGAGCGGTCAATCCATTTATATAGCCCTGTTCAAGATGCTGGGCACGCTGCTGCCGTCGATACTGTTTTATCTCCGCTTTCCCTCTTCCGTGCTGCTCGACTTTCTCTACGTGGCGATTTTTATTTTCGACCTGATCTATCTCGTCATGCTCTACGCGAAGCACAGGGAGCTGGGGATCAATCCGTGGAAAAGGATCTAGTCGACCTTTTTTCGCAGGTGGAAAGCCACCACCTGCTCTCCGAGCCCGCGCAATAGGCAAGTGCTTATTCCAACCCCCAGTGTCGGATGCGCGGGCTCTTCGAACAGGCGGCTTTTACGAGAACGCCTTAAGTAGTTTGCCGGAGCCGGAACCAACGGGTAGACTAAAATCGTGAACGGGAAAAGTAAAAACAGCCGCGGGGGAAAATCCGCACGCATCTCGCCGCCGGCCGAAAAAAGAGACCGGCGCAAGGTGCTGTTGCTCGACGGCCACTCGCTCGCGTACCGCGCCTTCTTCGCCTTGCCCGACACGCTCGTGACTTCGTCCGGCCAGGTCACCAACGCGGTCTATGGCTTCACCGCGATGCTCATCAAGCTGTTCGCCGACGAGCGGCCCAACGCGGTCATCGTTTGTTTCGACAAGGGAGCGCCGCAGTTCAGGCTCGACCGCTACGCCGAATACAAAGCCGGGCGGGCCGAGACGCCGGATAAATTCCGCCAGCAGCTCCCGCTGATCCGCGAGGTTCTGGAGGCGCTCAAGATTCCGATGTTCGAGCTCTCGGGCTACGAAGCCGACGATCTGCTCGCGACGCTGGCCAAGCATTGCGGCGCGGAACGGTGCGAGACAGTCATCGTCACCGGCGACCGCGATATCCTTCAACTCGTCCGCGAGGACGTCTCGGTCATCATGACCCGGCGCGGAATTTCCGACGTCATCCGCTACGACGCGCCGACGGTTGTTGAGCGCTACGGCGTCGCGCCGGAAAAATGGATCGACTTCGTCGCGCTCAAGGGCGAGGCGTCGGACAATCTGCCCGGCGTTCCCGGCGTCGGCGACAAGACCGCCGCGCAGCTCATCAATAAATACGGCGACGTCGAGCAGGTGATCGCGCACGCCGACGAGCTCACGCCGAAACTCCGCGACGCGCTGAAGGCGCACGCCGATCAGGTGCGGATCAACAAAGAGCTTGGCCGCTTGCTCGACGACGTGCCGCTGGAGATCGACCCGGCGGCCATTTCGCTCCAACCCTGGGATGAAGACAAGGTTCGCAATCTCTTCACGTCGCTAGAGTTCCGCACGTTGCACGAGCGATTGAAAGAACTGAAGCTCCACGCCGCGGCGGCGGCGACGCCGGCGCTCGAACTCAAGTCGGTCGCCGATCTGGCCTCGGAAGCTGAACTTCGCCAAGGAGCGACCACCGCACTCTCCTGGAGCGAGAACTGGCTGGCGGTTTGCGACGCGCCGGGCGAAGCGCGCGTTCTGCCTCTCGCGAATGGCGTGCGACGGCTTGCTGCCTGTCTCGAGGATCCGAATCGGCGGAAGATCGCCCACGACGCCAAATCGCTCTATCGCTCGGCGCTGAACGCGGGAGTCCAGGTCCAGGGACTCTACTGCGACACGAAGATCGCCGCGTACCTGCTCGAACCCGGCGCCGCTTCCGGATACACGGTCAAAGACACGGTCGGCCGGTATCTCGGCGTTTCGCTCGAGGACGGCGACTCCGAGCCGCAGGCAGGCGGGCAGGCGAGTCTCGATTTCGGCGCGGACGACAAACGGCGCGTCGCCCGCGAAGCGGTCGCGGTCCACACCGTCGCCCCGGTTCTCGAAGAGAATCTGCGCGCGCAAGGGAGCTGGGAGCTGGCCGCGACGCTGGAGTTTCCCCTGGTCGAGGTGCTCGCGCGCATGGAGCATACCGGGATTCTCATCGACCGCGGCTATCTGGAAAAGCTGGACGCCGACTTCGGCGAAAAAATGACGGCGCTGGAGCGCTCGGTCCAGCAGCTCGCCGAAGAGGATTTCAACGTGAACTCCCAGCCGCAGCTCCAGCGCATTCTCTTCGAGAAGCTCGCGCTGCCGAAAACCAAGAAGATCAAGACCGGCTATTCCACCGACGCCGCCGAGTTGGAGAAGCTCGCGGGCGCGCATCCGATCGTCGCCGCGCTGCTCGAATACCGGGAGGTGTCGAAGCTCAAGAACGGTTTTACCGAGATGCTGCTCGAGCTGATCGACTCCAAGACCAACCGGATCCACACGACTTACGAGCAAACCAAGGCCGCGACCGGCCGTCTGGCGTCGAACGCCCCGAACCTGCAAAACATTCCGATTCGCGGCGAGATGGGCCGGCGCATTCGGCGCGCGTTCATCGCGCCTCCCGGCCACGTTCTGCTCTCGGCCGACTACTCGCAGATCGAGCTGCGGGTGCTCGCGCATCTCTGCGAGGACGAGACGTTTTGCCGCGCTTTCGCCGAAGGCCACGATTTCCACGCGACCATCGGCGCCAAAGTCTACGGCGTCGCGCTCGCCGACGTGACGCCGGAGATGCGCAGCCAGGTGAAGCAGTTCTCCTACGGCATCGCCTACGGCATGTCCGCTTACGGCGTCTCGCAGCGGCTCGGCGTCGAGATGGACGAGGCGGCGAGCTTCATCGAGACTTACTACGCCCAGTTTCCCAAGGTGAGGGAGTTTCTCGCCGCGCAGGTCGAGAAAGCCAAGATCGACGGCTTCACCACGACCATGTTCGGCCGCCGCCGCTACCTGCCGGAGCTGCAGTCGGCAAATTTCCGCTTGCGGGCGCTGGGCGAGCGCATGGCGCTCAATACGCCGATCCAAGGCAGCGCCGCCGATATCATCAAGAAGGCCATGATCGGCGTGGACGCCGCGCTCGGCAAACATCCGGTCGCCAAGATGTTGCTCACCGTGCACGACGAGCTGGTCTTCGAAGTACCGGAGGAAAACTTGGCGCAAGCTCGCGCGCTGATCGAAAAAGAGATGGTCGGCGCCGCGGAGCTTCGCTGCGGTCTGGCGGTCGATATCCACATTGGAAGTAATTGGGCCGACGCTCACGCGTAAGCAGACCGGTGAAAACGTCCTGTACCATCATCAGACCGCCCGTGAGTTTCTCTCCGGATCGATGCGATACGTCTGTTGAACGCGGCACGAGTGTTCTAATACAGATTTATCAAGTACGCTTGACGAACCTCGTCCCACGCATCGATCCTGCGAGAACCTCCCGGACAGCCATAGTGTGCGAGCGGCTCGCCCGCGAGTTTCTCTCCGGGCCGATGCGATAGGGCTCTACTACGCGGCACGAGTGTTCTAACAGAAAGTTTTGCAGTACGCTTGAGGCATATCGCCCCCGCGCATCGGCCCTCCGAGAAACCCCCGTGCAAGCCGCTCAGGTTTGTTACTCTGTGTAAGGAAAAGCATCGGAATACGAAATGCAATTATTGCGCTTTGACAACGTTTCTTTGGCTTACGGCCATCTGCCTTTGTTGAGGAACGTCGATTTTCAGATCGAAGAGGGCGAACGTGTGTGTCTCGTCGGGCGCAACGGCGCGGGCAAATCGACCTTGCTGCGCCTGATCAGCGGAGCGGCGATTCCCGATGGCGGCGAGGTGTGGCGCCGGGAGACGTTGAGCGTCGGCCATCTCGAGCAGGAGGTGCCGCCGGACGCCGATCAGACCGTGTTTCAGGTCGTCGCCTCCGGATCGGGCGAGTTGGGCGCGCTGCTGGCGGAGTATCATCAGGCGGCGCACGAAGCCCGCGCCGCGGAGCGATCTTCGCTCGCGCGTCTCGCCGAGCTGCATGCCCGGATCGACGCGCTGGACGGCTGGAACATCAATCAGAAGGTCGAGACCGTTTTAACCCGCTTGAATTTGCCCGCCGACAAACGCCTCGCCGACTGCTCCGGCGGGATCAGGCGACAGGCGATGCTCGCCCGCGCGCTCGTGCGCGAGCCCGATCTTCTGCTGCTGGACGAGCCGACCAACCATCTCGACATCAGCGCGATCACCTGGCTGGAAAAATATTTGCTCGCCTATCGCGGCGCGTTGATCTTCATCACGCACGATCGAACATTGGTAAAGCGTCTCGCGAGCCGCATCGTCGATCTCGACCGCGGCCGGTTGACTTCTTTCCCCGGCGATTTTGAGAACTATCTGCGCAAAAAAGACGAATTCCTGGAGATCGAGGCGCGCGCCGCCGCCAAGTTCGACAAAAAGCTCGCGGAAGAAGAAGCGTGGATTCGCCGCGGCATCAAGGCGCGGCGGACGCGCAACGAAGGACGGGTGCGGGCGTTGCAGGCGATGCGGCGCGAGCGCGGCCGCCGCCTCGAGGCGCAGGGCAAGGCCCGCTTCGGCATCGATGCCGGCGATTTGTCCGGCAAGCTCGTCGTCGATTTGCGCCGAGTGAGCTGCGCTTACGACGATAATCTTATCGTTCGCGATCTCTCCACGGCCATTCTCCGCGGCGACCGCGTCGGCATCATCGGCCCGAACGGCTCCGGCAAGAGCACGCTGCTGAAATTGATCCTCGGCGAGATCGCGCCGACAAGCGGCCAGGTGGTGCGCGGCACGCGCCTCCAGGTCGCCTACTTCGACCAGCATCGCAGGCGCCTCGAACCGGAAAAGACGGTGCGCGAGAACATGAGCGAGTCCGACTACGTCACGGTCAGGGGCCGCTCGCGCCACGTCATCGGTTATTTGAAAGATTTTCTGTTTCCGCCCGGGCGCATCGACTCGCCGGTGAAGGCGCTTTCCGGCGGCGAGCGCAACCGCTTGCTGCTGGCGAAGATTTTCACCCGCTCGGTGAATATGATGGTGCTCGACGAGCCGACCAACGATCTCGACGTCGATACGCTCGAGCTGCTCGAAGACCTGCTCGCCGAGTACAAAGGAACGTTGCTCCTGGTGAGCCACGACCGGACCTTTCTCGACAACGTCGTGACGAGCACCTTGGTTTTCGAGGGCGAAGGAAAGATCGGCGAGTACGTCGGCGGCTACGAGGACTGGGCGCGTTACCGGGATCGCGCCGCCGCCGAGCGGCCCGAGCCGCCGAAGCGCGTCGTCGCCGCGCAGCCGGCCGTTTCCCGCCCGCAGCGTCAAGATAGTCGGCGCAAGCTCTCTTACAAAGAACAGCGGGAGCTGGAAGCGCTGCCCGGAAAGATCGAATCGTTGGAGACGGAGCAGGCCGAGTTGCACGCCCTTCTGAGCGACGCCGAGTTCCACCGCCGGCCGCGCGACAAGATCGCCGCCGCCGTGGAGCGCCTGGAAGCGGTGACGCAGGAGCTCGAAGCGGGTTATGCGCGTTGGGAATCGTTGGAGTCAAAAGCGAGCGCGGCGAACGAATGACCATGAACCTTGGGTGACAGCACGGGAGAAATTGTTGTATAAACGGCTTGGTGCATCGCGTGCCGACAAAAATTGAAAGGGAGGCTCCGATCATGCCATATACCGTTAGGTCGGCGTTCGTCGTTGTTTCGCTCGTGGGGGGTATCCTGTTTTTTCCCGGCTTCGCCTTTTCTCAAACCCCGTACTTTCAAGGCAAGACGATCACGATCGTCCGCGGCGGCGAGCCGGGCGGCACGGGCGATATGCAGGCCAGGGCTTTGATTCCGTCGCTGAAAAAACATATTCCGGGAAACCCGACGATCATCATCGAGAACATGCCCGGCGCCGCCGGCATGAAGGCGGTGAACCACGCCTACTCGAGCGCGAAACCCGACGGGCTTTCGATCATCGCCGTCGGCTCCGGCCTCGCCGCCGGGCCGATCCTCGGCCTGCCGGGGGCAAATTACAACATCGATCGATTGATTTACCTGGGATCCACCGAGCACGGCGATCCCTACGTTTTTTTAAGCCGGAAAGAAGCCGGATTCGACACGCTGGAAAAACTCCGCGCCGCGACCGGAGTCCGGCTGGGGGCGCAGACCGTCGGCCATGCGATCTACATCAGCGGCCGGATATTCACCTATCTGCTCGGTCTCAAAGAGCCCAGGATGGTTCTCGGCTTCGGCGGGCCCGAGCTCGACGTCGCCCTCGCGCGCGGCGAGGTGGACGCCCGCGCCAACAGCGCCGATACCGTCGTGCGCCGGAACGCCGACGCTCTGGCCAAAGGAGAGTTCAACATCCACGCGACCATCACGATACCCAAGGGAAAATTCCACCCTCGCTTCAAGGTCCCGGACGTGGACACGTTCGCCAAAAACGACCGGGAGCGGCAGTTGGTCAATCTCTACCGCGCGTTTCTCTATCCCCGCTGGCCCTATGTCCTGCCGCCGAATACGTCGCCGGAAATCGTGAAGACGCTGCGCGAATCTTTTAACAAGGCGTTCAAAGACCCGGCCTTCCACGAAGAGTTCAAGAAGCTCATGGCCGGCGAGCCGTCGCCCCTGACGGGCGAAGAAGTCGAAGCCTCCATCCGCGAGCTGCCGCGCGACGCGGAGACCATCGGTCTTTATAAGAAAATGGCCGAACACGGTCCGCTGCCGCCGCGTTAGATTTTACAGACGCAAAGTTTATTAGGATGACTCTGCACGCGGAACTTTCCCAACTTTCGAAGAATCAGTTCGTCGCCCTGATTCTGGACAACGAAGTCACGGTCGGCCATTTCGTCACAGAGCCGCCGCTCCCGTGGACGCGCTTGATTCGGCGCACTGGGCGCTACCAGGCAGCCGAAGGCTACCCGGCTCTACTGACGGCGGAACTGGCGAAAGGCGAGATGCGAAACTGGGACGAGGTTTGGTTGCCGGCGATCGCGAGCGCGCTGGAAGAGGTGGGCGACTCCGTGGATTACGTCCTCATCGGCAACAACGCGGGCCAGGGCCTTCCGCCGGCGCGGAGCCTGCCGCAAAGCCTGATCGCCGGTCGCGCCGCGATCATCTATGCTGACAGTCTTCCGGAAAGAAAAGAGTACGAGAAAATCGGTTATCGAGATTTCATTCGCAGAAGCCGGGCGGTTTCCCGCGTGCTCGAGCTGGCGGAAAACGCAGGCCGTCCTCCGGCGTTTTTTTTCATCAACACCATCCAGCACAACGAGTTCAATTTCCACAACCCTTGAAGAAATTTTCATCAGGCGCGACAATCAGATCATGAATTTCTGGCAAGATATAGAAAAGCCGATCATCGGCCTCTCGCCCATGGACGGAGTGACCGATGCGTGTTTTCGCGTCATCGCGGCCAAGCACGGCCGGCCCGACGTCATCTTCACCGAATTCGTCAACGTCGAGACCGCCTTTTACGCGCCGCACACGCTCATCAGAGACCTGACCTATTCCGAGATCGAGCGGCCGGTCGTCGCGCAGATTTACGGCCACACGCCGGAAATGTTCTATAAGGTGGCGCAGATCGTTTGTGCGCTTGGCTTCGACGGCCTGGACATCAACATGGGCTGCCCGGCGAAAAAGGTCGCGGCCAAGGGCAGCGGCGCGGCGCTCATCCTCGTGCCGGAGCTGGCCGGAGATATTATTCGCAGCGCCGCTCGAGGCATCCGGCACTGGTGCGAAGGCCAAAAGCTGGACGAACTCAAGCTCGACCTCGAATTGCTCCGCGGCATCGAGCGGTCAAACCGGCTGCGGACCGGGCTCGATACTTACCCCGCACGGCGTTCTATTCCTTTGTCCGTCAAGACGCGGCTGGGGTACGACGACGTCGTCATCGAAGAGTGGATTCAAGCTTTGCTTGGACAGCAGCCGGCGGTCATCTCGCTCCATGGCCGGACGCTCAAGCAAATGTACAAGGGAAACGCCGACTGGGAAGCGATCGGGCGCGCCGTCGAGCGGGCGCGGAATTCGGGAACGTTGATTCTCGGCAACGGCGACCTGCAAAACATGCGCGACGTTTATCGACGCGTGCGCGCGACCGGCGTGGATGGGGTTCTTATCGGGCGCGGCGCACAAGGCGATCCGTGGATCTTCAAAGCCAAGGAGCGAGTCAAAGAGGCGCTCGGGTCGAACGACGCATCGCGTATTCATGATGTCGCCGTCGGCCGGGAAGAACGGTTCAAGGTCATGCTGGAACACGCCAAGCTGTTCGAGAAGCACTGGGGGATTCCGGCCTTTGTCGGCATGCGCAAGCATTTGGCCTGGTACTGCCGCGGCTTTCCCAACGCGGCGGAGCTGCGCACCCGGCTGGTGCGGGTGAACAACGTCGGCGAGGTCGCGGAGTATCTTACGAACTACGAGAGATCGGTCGCTCGGTCTCTTCCGGCCGGAGACTTACTCTTCCACGAACACGACCACGAAACACCGTTCGACGAGCTCGCGGCCCTGAGCAAGATCGAAGGGCGAGCACGGCGTTTCTCTACCGCATGAGATTGATCCTCGCCTCCGCCTCGCCCCGCCGCCGGGAGATCCTCGCGTTGCTCGGCGTTCCTTTCGAAGCGATTGCGCCGTCCTATGACGAGCGCGTGCTGCCGGAGCGTCCCGTCGAGGACGAGGTCCTGGACTTCGCGGTCGGCAAGGCACAATCCGTCGCTCGCCGTCATCCGGAAAGCATCGTCGTCGGCAGCGACACGATGATTCTCATCGACGGTAAAAAAATCGGCAAACCCGGGGGGATCGACGACGCCAAAGCAATGCTCCATTCTCTTTCCGGCAAAACGCATCGTATCTTCACCAGCGTGGCGATCCTCGACGGCCTGGGCGGTCCGGGTCTCCGGGGAGTGGAAAAAGTTACCGTAAAGATGCGCGACTATTCCGCGGCTGAGATCGAGCGCTATCTCGCCGCCGGCGAATCTCTCGACAAGGCGGGAGCGTACTCGATCCAGGGGCGCGGGCGCGCGCTCATCGATTCGATCGACGGGGATTACCTCGCCGCCGTGGGTCTGCCGTTGCGGCCCATCGCGGGCTATTTAAAAAGCCGGGGCATAGCTCTTCCGGTGGACGTCGAGCGGCTCTACTCCGATAAATCGTTCCTCAACTGGCGCAGTTTCTAGCGTCGTTTTTTTGGGCTTGCTCTCCGAATCCAATATGTGTTACTTTTCCACCAATTTTTATCCGGAGCCATCAAACGTTGAGAGAGCGGAACCTATTCTTCGCTTTAATGCCGGTTCTTTTCGCGCTGGTTTTTTTCGCCTGCTCCTCAGCCCGCATCCCCACCGTTTCCGACGACCGGCTCGAACGTATGGTGAGGGACGAGGCGTTTCGCATCTTGCAAGTGACCCAGGATAAAGACGCTGCTTCCCTTTATCGCTTTTTGCTGTCCGATTTTCCCCGCAAAGACATCTTCGGATTGACGAATGGCGGCCGCCGCATTTATGTCAGCTATGAACTGGCGAAGCGCGCGGCAAGTCATGCGGGTTATCGCTGGCAGCTACGGCAAACCCTGGCGCACGAGATCGCGCACGAGCTGTCCGGCCATGCGCAGCGCTCCGAGAGCGCGCTCAACGCGACCGGTCAAGAACGCGGCTTCACGGGGGCGGACCTGGGACTTCCGGCGGACGTGCAGTTCCGCGCCTACTCGGTGGAAAAAGAGCTCGAGGCGGATTCGAACGGGATGAAGTACTGGAGCGCGCTCAAGTGGGACTGCCGGATCTGGGTCGAGTTGTTGGAAGCGTTCGCGGCGCTGAAATACGCCGGCGATATTCACCATCCGACGGATGCGCGTCTCTCGCAGGCCCTCAGGGCCTGCACGGCGGCCGCCGCCAATAAGGGCAACGTATAAGAAGGGTCCGGGAGCAGACCCGCGCCGAATCGATTGCAGAGTTTCAGTAGATGATCGATCCGCGCTCGATCTGCTGTTTGCGTTCCTCGTATTCTTCCCGGTTTATGCGGCCGGATCTGTAATCGTTTTCCAGCCGATCCATCTATCGCTTGTTGTTGTATTCATAGGCGGCGCCCGCGCCGAGGGCTCCGCCGGCCGCCCGCTCTCCTCAGAATGCGCCGCTCCAGCCCCATTGCCCCAAGCCCCCGGCCGCCGACAAAAGAAAGAGCGGTTTTTTCATCGCGAATTCCTCCTCTGTCATCTACTCCGGTTTCGCATGCGCCTTTTAAGATTATAGGCCGGCGCAGACGTTTCAGCTCAGGTTTTTTCCTGAGTCGCCTCACGTGCTTTGTCATGCCTACCCCGGGATCTTTTCTCGCTCCGATCTAAATGCCATCATGAATCGAGTCGGAAAGGAGCAAATCTATGGAACTGAGCTCATGGTTTACCAGGTTCGCCAAATGGTGGGCGCACGCCAGCGGTCATCCGTCGGCGTTCATCCTTGCCGTGGCCGTTATCGTCCTCTGGGCCATCACCGGTCCGATCTTCGGCTTCAGCGATACGTGGCAATTGGTGATCAACACCGGGACGACCATCGTCACCTTTCTCATGGTCTTCGTCATTCAGAACACGCAAAACCGCGACACCGGCGCGATGCAGGTAAAGCTGGACGAATTGATCCGCACGCTGAAGGGCGCGCACAACGCGCTGCTCGATCTCGAAGAGCTCGACGAGGAATCGATCGAGCGTCTGAGAGCCAATTACAAGAAGCTCGCGGCCCTGGCCAGAGAGGATTTGGATGTGATGCTCGAGAACGGCCAAGCGAACAAGGCGAAAAAGAGCAAATGAGTCCGGAAGTGTCCCCGCGGTCGTCGCGCGGGTGAATATTGCAAAACTGTGATAAGGTGTAACCGTGAGTAAGTTGAGTTTGCCGACAATGGCCGCTTTGGGACTGTCTTCGCTGCTGGGCGCCGTCCCGGCGCCGGCCCAGGTCGATCCGTTCGCCGACATCCAGCTGCGCCAGAATCAGTTCCGCCAGCAGCAGCAACTGGACGAGATGCGGCGCAACCAACAGATCCATCAACTCCGGAGCCAGCAGGAAATCAATCAGCTTCAGCAGCAGATCGATCAAACTCGGAACCGGCCGTCGGACCAACTTCAACAGCAGCCGGACGCAAGCCGCCTCCAGCACCAGCTCAACCAATTTCAAAACGAGGAGCAGCTAAAGCGGCTCGAGCACGAACGGCGGCTCAACCAGATCCAGCGCGATCTGGACCGGCTGCGGCGCGAGCGCCAGGCGCAGGAGCTTCAGCGCCAACAGCAGATCGAGGAATTACAAAGCCAGCAAAAGAGAAACGATATTCAACAAGAGCTCGATAAAGTCAAAAGTCAGAAGTAAAAAGGAAAAAGTTAAGAAAAGAACGATATCTCTTCATCCGATTTTTACCTTTTGCCCCTTCGACCTTGCTCAGGGCATGCTTTTTTACTTTTTAAGATTAGGCCAGTTCACCAACGTAACCAGCAATCCCATCGTTGCCAGCCCGGCGCCCATGAGATACATCCAGAAATAACCGGCGATCTCCACGGCGCTGCCCGTCCATAACGCGCCGGCGCCGGAGGCGAGCGGGTAGGCGATCGAAAACGACGCCATCGCACGGCCGCGCCGCTCGGGGTTTGCCCGCTGGATGGCCAGCGCCAAGGTCATCGACGAGCCTATCGCGTTGCCGAGAGAGAAAAGAATTCCGGAAACGAGCACGAGCCCGAGACCCGAGGCGACGGACAAAAGCAAAAGGGCGAGCAACTCAAGGATGAAACCGGCCGCGATCGAAGGGCCGGCGCCGATCTGGTCGCCGACGCGGCCGAGAAGAGGACGCGCCAGCAGGCTCGTGGAGCCGCTCGCCACGAAATACCACGCGACGTTATCGATGCCGATCGTCCGGGCGTAAAGCACCAGGAAGGCGCTGACCGCGGGATAGCTGAGATTCAGGCAGAAAAGCAGCGCGGACGGCAGCAAGACTTCTCTCTCCATGAGAGTGAAGGGATTCCACGGCGCGGCGCTCGGTTTGCTCGGCGCCGCTTTGTCGGCGCCGGAAAGCGCATGCCGGCCGAGAAGCAAGCTGGTGATTCCGCCCGCCGCCGCGAGAGCGGCGGACAGCGCCATCACGACGCGAAAGCCGCCGAACGGGGCGTCGATCAGCCAGAGCGAGACGGCGGGAAAAAGAATGCTCGCGCTCGCCTGCACGCCGCTGTAGTAACCCGAGAACTCGGCGCGCCTCATGACGGGAGCGATCAGCGCCAGCAGCGCGTATCCTCCGGTGTTGAGCGCCGCCCAGCCGACGCCGCGCATCGCGTTCGCGGCCATCACGACCTCGGCGAAGGGAATAAGGAACAAAAGAAGACTTGCGCCTAAAAGGAGACAGCCCGTCGCCAGTACGCCGGTCTCGGACCAGGTATCGGCCGAATGACCGATCAACGGACGAAGGAGCACGCTGGTAGTGGCGAAAGCCGCGAGCACCAGCCCGACCACGAACGGCGAGCCGCCGAGGTGGGTCACGTAAAGCGGGATCGCCGGCGTCAGCAGCGCGTTGTGCGCGTAACCCAGCAACTGCACCAGGCACAACAGAGCGAACGTTTGCTTCCAGATGGAATCGGAGCGGGGTGTCGTCATCGGATCGGCGGAGAGAATCTTTTTCGTCGGCTCTCCACATATATGAGAAAGCCGAACAATTAACCAGCCGGCTGCCGAAAAGGTCACCCGCCCGCCCGCGAGTCTCTCTCCGGGCCGATGCGATACCTCTGTGTAACGCGGCACGAGAATGCTACGACAAATCCTGAATTACGCTTGATGCAGCTCGTCCCACGCATCTGCCCTTCGAGAGACCCTCAGGCGGGCTGTTACGTCTGGTAAACGCGGCGACTCTTCTGTTACAACGGCCGTAATATGATTCGACCGGTGTATCGAGAGGCGTTGGCGAGCCAGCATAAAATTCTCGTCGTGCTGTGGTTTGTCTTTCTCGCCGGCATTTTTTTATATCTCTGGATATCGCAAAGGTTCCTGGCGGAGCGGCAGTCGGCGGTGGAGAGCTTCATCGCGCAGGCGTCGGCGATTTTTTTATGGCTGCTCGCCTTTGTGGACGTGGCCACGCTGGTTTGGTGGAAGAAGCGCTTTCTTACCAAGCAGGCGATCCTCGGCGGAGTGAAACAGTACAAAATCCTTCAATCGCTGCAGGAGCACAAAACTCCGATAGAAGAGCTGGCGGCCGCCGTCGTCTCTTCCTACGTTACGGGGAAGATCGTCGCCTTCGCGCTGGCGGAAGCGGTGGCCATTTACGGGTTCGCCTTGGCTCTCGTGAGCCGCGACTTCTCGAGCCAATTCATTCTGTCCGCCGCCGCCGCGGCGCTGCTGTTATTCGAATTTCCATCGAAGACATTTCTCGCAGAGCTTCTCAAAGACGTGGAATCCGGCGCCGTGTCGCCGCCGATGAAAGCGACGACGGCCCCGTGAAGCGATAAAACCCGCGGCACCGTTACGGGCGTAGCGCGGCCGTCCCGGGCTCGCCCTCGACGATTTTGCGGAGCTTGTTGATGTTGACGATGATGCGGCGGCCGTCCCTGGCGATGGCCTTGTCGCGGTCGAGCTCGTTCAAGTGCCCGGTGACCTGCTGGCGCGAAGCTCCCACCAGGCCGGCGAGGACCTCGTGGCTGATGCGGAGAAGGATGACGACGCCGCGGGCGTCGGGGATGCCGAAGCGCTCTCCCAGGTTCATGAGCTCGAGCGCCAGACGCTTGCGGACGTCGAGCCCCATTCCCTTGATGCAATGAACGTACATCATTCGCCCGGAATGCATCGTGGCGCCGTACCATGGGAAAAAAACGCCGGCGGACACTCCCATCAGAGCTTCGATCAGAGCCGCCGGCTTGATGGCGCCGATCACGGACGCTTCGAACGCGTCGCAGCGAAACGGGTAGCGCATCTTGGCCGCGAACGCATCGACGCCGAAAAACTCGCCGGGCGAAATCAGGCTCACGATGATTTGTTTTTGATCGCTGGTGAGATACGAGCAGCGAACGACTCCAGAAATCAGCAGATAGACCAGCTTCGCCTCCTCATCCTGATCGAAAATGATCTGGTTCTTCTTCAAGTGTCTTATGGACAGGTTGCCGGCGAGCTTTCTGAGCTGCGGCAGTGAAAACGAAGCCAGGGTCTTAAGCTGCCTCAAAGCCCTGGCGTCGATCTCCTTGAGAGTCTGATCCGGTCCGGTCTGCATGGGCTTCAACCGCCGATCTCCATCTGCGCGATTTCTTCGATGGCGCGCCCGGCATGGGTCTTCAAGGCGGCGAGAATTCTTTCAAACATGTCTGGCCCTACTTCCAGCAGCCTGAGCTGACTCGATCCCTGGTCTTCGACTTCAAGAATGATGAAGTGTCTCAGCGTGGAACTCTTGGCGTTTTTCAGCACGCTTCCGCGACCGAGCGATTCCGCGACGCGGGTCCAATCGGGTATCTGATGTAGGCGCATGAGTTGCCGTCGCAAAGATGAAAGTAATCGACGCATATATCAAATCCATTTCGTGCGTCTGTCAGATAGGCGACATTCGGAGCGCGTATTTTTCTGCGGCGGCGAACCGGCTTCGACGAGGGAATTTCATCGCTTACAAATAGCCGTTCGAACCGGCGCCGCCCGGGGAGCGAGTTGATATCCGCGGCCATCTCAGTATGATGGAAAATCTTCATGCGATCGGTGAACCGGAGCGGCGGGGGGCGATCCGCCTGCGCGCCGCCGGTTTTTGGTTGATTCCATGCTCTCGATGTCGCAACCGTGACCACGCCTGATTCACAAAAAAACTCGCGCGCCGCGGACGCGGCGGTTTTGTCCCCGCTGCGCCAGCGCGACTTCCGTATCTTCTGGACCGGATTGCTGCTCTCCACCATGGGCACGCAATTCACTCAGGTGGCCATAGCATGGCAGATTTACGAGCTGACCAATTCGCCGCTGCAGTTAGGCCTTCTCGGCTTGGCGCGCGCGATTCCGCAAATCGCCCTGGTGCTCGTCGGCGGACTGCTGGCCGACGCGGTCAACCGCCGCAAGCTCATGATATGCACGCAAACGAGCCTCTTCGTCGTTTCCGGCACGCTCACGCTCCTGACTGTTTTGGGCAAGGCTTCTCCCATGGTGCTCTACGTCGCGACCATGCTGTTGGCGCTTTTCACGTCGCTCGACTCGCCCACGCGGCAGGCGATGGTGCCGAATCTCGTGCCGCGGGAACAGTTGCCCAAAGCCCTGGCGCTCAGCAGCTCGCAGCGGTACGTCTCCGTCATCGCCGGGCCGTCGCTGGCCGGACTGGTTTTAGCTTTTTTCGGACCGGCGGCCTGCTACGCGATCGACGCGCTCTCCTGGCTCGTCATGGCCGTCTTGCTGTCGTTCATTCGAACCCGGATGCCGGAAGGAAAAGGGTGGGGCGCGGTATCGCTGCACTCGCTCCGCGAGGGACTCAAATTCGTCTCCGGCCACGCGGTCATCTTTCCGCTGATGCTGATGGATTTCGGCGCGACGTTCTTCGGTTCGGCCAAAGCGCTGCTGCCGATCTATGCGCGGGATATTCTCGCGGTCGGCCCGCAAGGACTCGGTCTGCTCTACGCCGCGAGCGCCGCCGGTTCGCTTTCCTCCGCCGTCGGAATGAGCATGTTCGGAGGCGTGCGGCGGCCGGGCCGATGGATTTTCGGCGGCGTCGCGGCCTTCGGCGTCTGCACGGTCCTCTTCTCGGGTTCGCGCACCTTCTGGCTTTCGGTTCTGCTCCTGGCCGGCGCCGGCGCGGGGGATACGATCAGCGCGATTCTTCGGGGCACGGCCAATCAACTGAGCACGCCCGACGAGCTGCGCGGCCGGATGTCTTCGATCAACAGCATGTTCACGACCGGCGGGCCGCATCTCGGCCACCTCGAGTCCGGCCTGGTGGCGGCGTGGCTCGGCGCCGAGATGTCGGCGCTCACCGGCGGGCTGGCGACTTTGGCGATCGTCGCCGGAATAGCGGCCGCGTTTCCGGCCATCCGCCGGTTTCAGATCGGCAAGGAGATTCCGTTGAAGGAGACACCGGCGACGGCTCCCAGCCGTTCGACGGGCTAAAACAATTTTGGATTTTGGATTTTAGATTTTCGATTCCAAAACCAAAAGCTCAAAGCTTGTCAACTTACCACCAGTGCCAGTGGTGGTACCAATTCCGCCAACCGTAAGGCCGCCACCAGGGGTACTTATGCCGGTCCTGATGAAGCTCGGCGTAGGATTCCCGCAGCTCTCTTCTGTCGCGCCATACCTCGCGGCGGTCGCGGGCGATCTCTCTCCGGCTCGCGCCCCTGCGAAGATCCCACAATAACTCGTGCTCGCTTCGGTTCAGCTCGCGGCGATCTCTCTCGATTTCGCGGAAGTCACGGCGGATCTCGCCGGGAACTCTCGCATGCCAACCGTGACCCCATGCAACCGAGGACGCTCCCGATATGAGTAAAGAGCCGGCAACCAGACTTCCGAGAATAATATTCTTTGATAATGGCATATTCGCCTCCTCGCATACTTAGACGCGTGAGAAGGCCGGCGGGTTTACGTCGGAGATCCTTGGCGGCAACGGAGGCAGGATTCCTGGAAATTTGTAGGGGCGGGTTTGAAACCCGCCCCTACCGGATTCCCGTTGTCACGGGAATGACGGAAGGGCCTGATGGCGCGCTGTCACTGCGAGGCCGAGGGGCGTAGGGGAGAGGGCCGCGGACGTCCGAGGAGAAAGGTTCGACTCATGGTACTACTCTATCGGCCGCGGCCCGAACGCTTGCGCCCTGAGGTCTCGCCTTCACTTCCCAAACAGTTGCTCGAGGCCGCGGAAAATTTCTTCCTGTGGGCTCCTTTTTTTCTTGCGCTTCGAATCCGAAGACGATTCGCCGTCCGCGGAAGAGGTCTCCGATCCCTGCTTGCCCGACTTTTTGCGCGTGAAGCTTTCCATGCCTCGCTCCATGAATCCTTTCTGCATCGCGCGCGCGATATAGCCCATGTCGGGTTTGGGCTTCGCGCCCGGAAGCTTGCCCGAAAGCGTGAAAGGGATCTCGATCCGTCCCTGTTCGTTCGCGAGTCCCTTCGCCTCCCTGGCTTTGCTTATGATGTCCTGGGATAGCTGCTGGGAAAAGAACAGCAGCGCGCGAAAATCGACCTTTCTGTCGAACGCGAACCAACCCTTTCCCTGCGTCTCGAATTCGGTGGCGGAGACCACGAGATCTTCGGTGTGGGCCTTGCCGTCGGCGATGGCCGCCGATCCTTTCATCTGCTTGAACTCGGTGTCTTTCGCGCTGAAGATCGCCGGATATTTCTTTCGGATGTCGGCCGGGACGATATTGACCCCGCCGGGAATATTGGACATCACGCTCTCCGCCAGATTCACGTCCAGCAGCGCGCCGTTGACGACCTCCGCTTTTCCCTGCCCCTTGAGCGTTTTCTGGATCGCGCTCCATTCCTTGCCCGAGCCCGTGACATCGAGGTCCATGTCGATGAGCCCGCGAAGATTCTGCGGCGCGGTCGGGACGAAGGCGCGAAAAATTTGCGTCAAGTCCATCGCCTTGACGTTCGCGACGGCGGCGAAGCGCGGTGTCGTCTCGCGCATGTCGTAGCGGCCCTTGGCCTTGAGCGCGCCGCCGAAGGCGCCGAGGCTCAGGCTTTCGATCGTCGCCACTTTGTCGGCCAAAGACGTCGCGGTGTTCAGGTTCGTGTAGTCGCCGTCCGCGATCGTCCCGCTTGCGGAGGTAAAGATGGCGCGCGCGGTGACGGCGCCGTCTTTCGCGAGCACGGTTCCTTCGCCTTTGAGATCCTTAACGACTTCCGGTTTTTTCCGATCCGATGCCTTGCCTTTGAGATCGGCCAGGTTGAGCTCGGGTGAAGCGACGCGGTAGCTCAAGTTGAGCGGCGCGAAGCTTGCGACTTTCGCCGCGAGTCGGACTTGCGAGCCGCCGATGCGGAAGCCGGTTTCCGGCAGCTCGGCGGTTTTCCGAGTAAAGCTGACCTTGGCGTTCAGGTCCGTGATCGGCTGCGCCGGCTCGGGCAGCCGCGCGCTGACGCCGTTCAAGCTCAGCGTGCCGTAGATCTCAGGGAAAACTTCTTTGCCCAATCGGCCCGAGAAGCGGCTCTTGGCGCCGGCGCTGCCGGAGAGAGCGAGGCCTTTGGGAAGCTTGTGGCCGAATCCTTCAAGTATCTTCTCAAGATCGGCGAGTGCGATCGAATCGAGATCCAGGTTGCCCTCGACGGGCAAGTTGCTGAAATCGGCTTTCGGTCCCACGGGGCCCACGCGTCCCTTCAGTTTGAGGTTCTGTTTGGCGGCGCCGAAGACGGCGGCTTCCAGCTCGACGTCGATGGGACGGTGGAGGCTCGCGTCCTTGATCTTGAAGTCGAGACGGGTGGCGCGAAAATCGATGCCGCCCCGGCCGATATCCCGGTAGCGGATCTCCCCGTCGTCGATATCGACCAGCGACACGAGCAGCGGCGGCGCCGCCGCGCGTTCTTCCCGGCGCTCTTTTTTCTCTTTTTCTTTTTTCGCTTCCTTTCCCTTTTTTTCTCCGTGGCCGCCGATGGTGGAGAAGTTGAACCGTCCTTCCCCGTCCCGGATCACGTTGATGACGGGCCGGTGCAAAATGACCTTGCTCACCTGGAGCTCTTTTCGGAGGAGCGGAAGGAGCTTCATGTTGACCTGGAGATCGGCCGCCCGCACGAAGCTTTCCTCGGCAAAAGACGGATCGTCGGCCAGGGAGAACTGCTTCAAGCGGACGCCGATGCCGCCCCACAGCGTCACGCCGATCTCGCCGACCGCGACTTTTCTCCCCAACGCCTCCTCGGCGCGGGCGAGGAGATAATCTTTGTTGCGATTGATCAGGCTATTGAGATTCACGAGGGCGAGCGCCGGCACCACGATAAGAACAAGCAGGACCACGCCGGGAATCAAGATCCACTTTCGCATAGAGTCTCCTTGCCGTAATTATCGCCCGAAATATTTCTCGTTTCCAGCTTTGCCGATATTTTTTCGTGGGTTTATTCTTGCCACTCACGAGCGCTTCGCATACAATCGCCACTTTCGAAGAGCAGAGGGGGACGAACGAGAATGGACATAGCTGAAGCGCAGATATTTTTATCGCAGCACCATCGCGGCGTGCTGGTTACGCGCAAGCGGGACGGCGCGCTGCAGATGTCGCCGGTGTC
>DASXUF010000121.1 GCA_036504975.1 Candidatus Binatia bacterium
CGCGAATTGTTTCCCAAGTCCGCCAACGACATTGCGGTTGCTTTTGTCGACGGCAAGCTGTCCGATGATGACGTGCCCGTATTGACCGATGACTACGCGCCGACCGATAGCCTGCTTCATCCTTAGTCTTTTTCTCTTCTCCGCTTGCGCCGCGCTCCGCGACGAGCCGCCGGAGCGGGCCGTGCGCGTCAAAATCGTCGCCGACGCAAAGCTTAGAGAAAAAGATCCCCGCTGGCGCGAGACGGCCGCGGGCCTATTGCGCGCCGCTTCCGATTTTTACGAGCGCGAGTTCGGCATCCGATTGGTCGCGCAAGCCATCGAGCCATGGCAACTGGAGCAGGGCAGCCCTTTCGTCGTCACGCTGATGAAGCGCCTGGTCGAAAAATATCCGCAAAAAGATCACAATCGCGACTACGACGTGCTCGTCGGCCTTACCGGCGAGCGCGTGACTTTTTATCTAGGCGGCCGCTCCATGGTGAACCGATTCGGCGACTGTCGTGAGGGCCTGGCGAACTACATCGTGAGCTCCGTGAACGACCCCTACCGCTACACCGGTCGCAGCAGCGAGCCTCCGCTCGACGTCGTCGCGTTGATCCACGAGTTCGGCCACGTCTTCGGCGCCGAGCACGTCAAGGACATTAGCTCGATCATGAACGAAGACTTCGATTACCGTTCCGACTTCGACGCGAAAAGCCGGTCGATTATCTTAAAGAATAAATTCTGTGCGTTTGGTAGATAGTCATAAGAAATAAACCACAGAGAACGCAAAGGCACAGAGAGCCATATCGCCGTCTACCAGCCTTTGAGATCTATGCGTTCTTTGTGGTTGGTATCTCCTATGTTGAAGACCATTCGGATTGTTCTCGTGGCGCCGAGAGGCTCCGGCAATATCGGCTCGGTCGCGCGGGCGATGAAAAACATGGGGCTCAGCGACCTCGCCATCGTCGGCCGCGGACGGACCGAGAGTTTTTGGGCAAGGGCGATGGCCGTTCACGCCAAAGACATGCTCAAAACCGCGCGACGCTTCGCCACCTTGCGCGAAGCCGTGGCCGACTGCGGCCTAGTCGTCGGCACGACCTGCCGCGGCGGCCTCTACCGGGAGCACAGCCGCTCGCCGCGAAAGACGGCGCCGGAGATCCTCGCCGCGGCGCGCTCGGGAAAATGCGCTCTCGTTTTCGGCCCGGAAGATCACGGCCTCGACAACGACGATCTCAAATGCTGCCAGTTGCTGGTCACGATTCCGACCGATGCGGCTTACCCGTCGCTCAACCTGGCGCAGGCGGTGACGATTTGCCTGTATGAACTCTTTCTCGCCGCCATGGAAAATGTTCCGGCGGAAGAGATCGAGCGCGCTCCGGCTGAAGACGTGGAGCGGCTCTTCGACAGGATGAAAGCCTCGATGCTTGAGATCGGCTACCTCGATTCACAAAATCCCGAGCACATCCTCTTCGCCTTTCGCCGCATCCTCGGCCGCGCGGGCCTGGAGGAGAAAGACGTGCGCATCCTGACCGGCCTCTTCCGCCAGATCCAATGGTACGCCGCCGAAGGCTGGAAAGTGGTGGCGGAAAAAAAACGCAAGGGGTTGAAGATCAGGTAAGAACAGCATGAAGAACTCTGTTCTCAGACCGGCCAAAAGGGTCCCACGTGCAAGGCGCACGAGAAATCGACGACCTGTCTGCGTGCGCTCACGCACAGGCAGAGCGGAGGCGGAGTGACGTAGTTCGTTGGGATAAAGACTCCTGATGTATTCTCGCGCATCTGTTAGCAAGATTGTCTAGATTGCAAAGCCAGACCCCAGGTCCAGACCCCAGGTCGCGTTCTCGACATTGAAGTCCAGCTGATTAGAAAGCTTCCGGAAATCGACCGAGTAAGAAGGGCGATGGTAAAATACTTCAAAGGCAGAAAATAAGACGCTCAGGGCAAGATTTGTTTTGACGGCAAGTTGGTCTCAAATTGCCCCGGAAGAGAGAGGTATGGGCAAGCGCCGTAGTAAGACCGAAATCACCGTCGCGAAGCCTGAGTCTGGTGAAGGGTCCCAGTGCGAATAGTTTTCAGATCGAGAGTAAGATAACTTTGGCACTAATATACTTGAGTCACCAAAGCCAAGTTGGTGCAAAGCTCATAGCGGCACGTTCAATCCGCTCATCCTTTTCGATGAGATCGTCGATATTGGGTTCGGGGAGACATCAGGGAAGCGGGGCGACGATCAATATTTTTGCATTCTGATGCGCGGATATTTTGACGAGAGCGGCACGCACGATCAAAGCCGAGTAACCACCATTGCCGGGTGGGTAGCCACTACGGAAATGTGGCGGAAGTGTCTGGTTGAATGGCAAGCCGCGCTGGACAAAAAAGGTTTACTTCGGTTTCATGGTTCCGAGTTCGACTATTTCACCAGACAAAATAAATGGTCCGCTGAGGAATACTCGGCATTCATCGAGGAGTTAACTGGCATCCTGCCTAAGCGTACTGGGTTTGGCGTGTCCGGATCTGTTGTTACTTCTGCCTATGAGAAGCTACCGGAATGGGTACGGGAAAAGATTAGAAGTCGTTATCATTTCTGTTTTCACGTAGTCATGCATAAGTTAATGAAAAAGATGAAGAATATAATAAGCAACGATGCCCTTGTTCTTACTTTCGAACAGAAAGACGATGAAATGGGCCGCATTCTAGAATCCTTTAAGAAAGACTACATAGCTCATGACTACCACAACCAACTTGACGGATTCTTTTTCGGCTCGAAAGAAAAGTTTCCATTACTTCAGACGGCGGATTTTCTCGTGTACGAGATGAATAAATGGATCGATAACGCTCTATATTCAGACAAGCCGGTGAGACCGCAAATTGAGATGTTGGCTAAGGGTAGAAAGAAACTCCATTCGATTTACTATGGCTATCACGACGAAGAAACGCTCGCGGGCTTTCCGGCAATTCTTGAACAAGATCGGGAAGAGGTGGTGGCGGGCATGCCCAGTGATTTGATATGGTGGCCCGCCTCTTGGCACAGAAATTACACCCCAAAATGAACCCTAACGCGAGCGGGATTTTTTAAGTTGCTTTTCTCGCTGATATTTATCGAGCTTCTCTTGAAGTTCTTTTCGAGGAACAGCGAGCAGCCCCTTGGCGAGCTTCTCGAAGCGCTTGAAGGGGGATAAGTGATCGTCGGCTTTTTCGGATTTTGCCATAGCTTAGATTAGCACGGTAGGGGGTGGCGTAAAGGTGATACGATTCATTGAATCAATTCTCGGAGTCACCCTAACGCATTACTCACAAAGCGCGGGGGTAGTATTGCTGCCATATGTAGTTTGGCCCGTGTTCGTGTTTCTTACCGTCTTTTTTTCTGTTGCTGTGATCTGCTTATCGTGGATTGTTGTAGTATTTATTTCTTCTAGACATGGCCCGAAACGTGAACTAGAGTCTTAGGGGGCCATGGATCATAAGGACTTCCCGAAATACATTGAAATCCTTAAACAAGAGCCCTTTAGAATTTACCCACCCCCGCAAGGACCCGATCAAACGATACTGTGGCACTCCAGGAAGTTTGTGTACGTTGACTATTCACCGACCCACATCATAATCCAGGATGCGGAAACGCAAAAGTCCTACGATCTCCCGCTGGTTTTAGTAGAGTTCGCCAACCGAGGCGTCTTGCGTCTTACCCGCTCAATTTCCCCCTGGAATGGCTCTTTTGTCTAGCTATTATAATAGAATATCCCGTGCGTTGACAACTCCGATCGCGCTGAGGTATACGCCCACCGAACCCCGAAGAACATTTTTACTGCCGGCTTTAGGAGGTCCCTATGCGGAAACGCCCATTGACGGCCCTCTCACTCAGCTTTCTTTTGCTCGTTCTCCCAGCGTGCTCGGCGCACCAGGCGCGGCAGGCTATCACTCAAAGGCAGGACGAATTGCGACTCAACAGCGAAGCCTGGATGGCGGCGCGGGCGCGACTTCGCGAGATATGCCCCGTAGGACCTTCGCTCGTCAACCCGGATCGTTACCCCGGATGTGACCAGCGGCTTATAAAAGGTTCGAGTGGTCTGGCCGACGACTGGCAATGGTTATGGGCGCCGTCGTATCAGACTGTGGTTTCTGTTCATGAAGAGGAACTTCGAAAGCGTGTCACTCCCCGTATCTACGAGGAATACATGCTGGGTCAGGCGCGCTATCTCGCGCTGAAGGCAGATCAAAAAGAAATCACTCCGCAGCAATTGCGCCGCGCGTTCAACGAGGGCTGGGCCTGGATGGTCCAGAAGATGCGCGAAGAGCATGTTCTCTTACAGCAAAATCTTCAAGCCGCGGAGTACAACGATGCGGCGACGTGGAAAACCGTAGGAGAGATTGCTGTCGGTCTGGCAGCGGTCACTACGGCCGCGCTCCTCGCAACGGCAGCAGCTAGGACACAAGCAGCAGCAGAGGCAAACGCTCGAGCGGCCGAGGCCCACGCCTATAGCCCGCCCCCATCTCCGTCGCCGACATCATGCTACGCGGAACCAACTGGAGGCGGGCACTATTACGTGCGTTGTCGGTGAGTGTTAACCGCTGGGGTCTAACCGCTGGGGTCGGACACGACAATCTTGACAATCCTTTCTGATCTCGTCTTTCGTCCAATGATCATGGGTATCAATGCGTCGAGCCGATTTCTCGCCTTCCGTATTTTGCCGCTCTTTCTTTCACAAGAAATCCTATCTTTCGCTTGCTTGGCTCCGGTGGCGGCTGTAGGAGCGGCAGCAGTTTTCGATAGATATCGCGGAGCGCGGTATCGTACTGCAATAGCGTCTTGTCGATCTCCGCGAGGCGCTTGAGTATTGCATGGTTTGCTGCGATGTGCTCGCGGAGACGGACGAAGGCGCGGATCACGTAAACGCTCATCTGCACCGCGCGCCTACTGCGTAGCACGTTCGCCGCCATCAGCGCGCCGTGCTCTGTAAAGACAAACGGAAGGTATTTGACATTTTGCCCTCGCTTCAAGATCACAGCTTGTGATCTTGAAGCGGCGATCTCCTCCGCTTCTCGGCGCGTCAACCTGAACATGAAATCTTCCGGAAACTTGTCGATGTTCCGTTGGACCGCTTGATTGAGGACGCGCGTCTCGACACCATAAATCCGTGCCAGATCGGAAGCGAGCATGACTCGCTGGGCTCTGACCACGAGGATTGCAGTTTCAATGCGTAGTGTCATGCTGTCGTCACTCCATAAAGCGCCACAGATCCGAATCCAGCATCATTTTGACTCCGCGGATTAATAGTACGGTCAGTTCGATCCGCTTGCTTGGAATCAAGCTGGCCACAGAATTACTCTGGGAACTGGTCACAATCCGTGACCGGTTGCGGGCATCCGTTCTTATTGACCGGTCATAAACCAAGGCGATCTTACGCGATTCGGAGGTAATTCGGCAAGCGCCCGAATACAACGAATAAGGATCAAATGATCGGTCGGCAACGACCTGCTTTCTTGACGCGCCCAGGAGCATCTTATAAGTAACCAGTTTAACGGGGACAACATGGAGCTCACCCAGGAAGAAGTTCTCAAAATTTTGGACCTGATCGAAAAGTCGAACTTCGACTACATGCAGCTCCAGGTCGGCGAGCTGAAGCTCACGGTCAGCAAAGGGAATTACATCCCCGGCTCCGATTCCGAGGCGCAACCAAAGAGCGAGAAGGCTGTCAAGCCTCAGGCCAAAGCTAAAGAAGCCAAGCCAAAAGAAAAAACTCCGGCGCCGAAGCCGAAAGCGGCGGCGAAAGTCGACGGCGGACTTGAGATCCCCGCTCCAATGGTCGGGACGTTCTACGCGGCGCCGGAGCCGGGCGCGGCGCCGTTCGTCAAGTTGGGCTCCACGATCGACGAAGAAACGACCGTCGGACTCATCGAAGTGATGAAAGTCTTCAACGCGGTGCAATCGCGCGTGCGCGGAACGATTGCCGACGTCTGTGTGCAAAACGGCGAGTTCGTCGAGTATGGGCAGACCCTCTTCGTCGTAAAGCCGGACGGCGCCGGCAAGAAAAAATCAACCCTTCGACAAGCTCAGGGCGGGAGTTCGGCTGAGGCTCACTCGAAGCCCAAGCCAGGTCGAACCCGATGAGCGTTTCTCGTGTCTTCGTCGCCAACCGGGGCGAGATCGCGCTGCGCGTCGTGAACGCGTGCCGGGCGCTCGGCGTCGAAACCGTCGCGGCTTTCTCCGAAGCCGATAAGGATAGTTTGCCCGCGCGCGCCGCGGACCGCGCCGTTTGTATCGGGCCGGCACGCGCCGCCGACAGCTATCTCAATATCGAAAAGATCATCGCAGCTGCGCAGACAAGCAACGCCGACGCGCTCCATCCGGGCTACGGATTTCTCGCCGAGCGGCCGGAGCTCGCCGAAGCATGCGAGAAAAAAGGCATCAAATTCATCGGCCCTTCGGCGGAAAACATCCGGCAAATGGGGAACAAGCTTCAAGCCCGCGCCCTGGCGAAGAAGTTCGGAGTTCCGGTAGGCGCGGGCTCTGAGAAAGTCCGCGACGTCAAAGAGGCAACCAAACTCGCGGCGCAAATCGGCTTTCCAGTGCTGATCAAGGCCGCAGCCGGAGGCGGTGGCCGCGGGATGAAGGTCGTGAGTTCTTCAGGCGTGCTTAAGCGCGCTTTCGAGACGGCCGCGGCGGAGGCGAGAGCGGCCTTCGGCGATCCGACACTCTACTTAGAGCGCTACATCGCCAACGCGCGGCACGTCGAAGTGCAGATTCTCGGCGACCGGTTCGGCAACGTGGTCCACGTCGGCGAGCGCGACTGCTCGCTCCAGCGCCGCCACCAAAAAGTCGTCGAAGAGGCGCCGGCGGCGGCGCTCGCGCCGAAGATAAGAGAAGAAATCCAGGCCGCCGCCGTCACCATCGCGAAAAAAAGCGGCTACGAGAACGCCGGCACCGTCGAGTTCATCCTGGACCAGAACACTCAGAGATACTATTTTCTCGAAATGAACACGCGCATCCAAGTCGAGCATCCGGTGAGCGAGGCTATTTCGGGAATGGACCTCGTCCAGGAACAGATCCGGATCGCCGGCGGCGCGAAGCTAAGCCGCTCGCAGTCTGAGATAAAACTCAGCGGCCACGCGATCGAGTGCCGCATCAACGCGGAGTCGGCGGCGCACGGCTTCCGCCCCTCTCCGGGACTTATCACCGGCTGGCGGCCGCCGGAAGGAAACCATGTCCGGCTCGACAGCCACTGCTACCCCGGCTATCGCGTGCCGCCGTACTACGATTCGCTGCTGGCAAAGTTGATCGTTCGCGGAAACAACCGAATAGAAGCCGTCGGCAAAATGCAGGAAGCGCTGGAGAATTTCTTCGTCTCGGGCATCGACACGACGATCCCGTTTTTGCGCTTTGTGACCCAGCGCCTGGACTATGTAAAAGGAAACGTCAACACGCGCTGGCTGGAATCGCTGCTGGCGGCGTCGCCTTTTCAACCAATGGAGGCTGCCGCCTACTAATTTAGCGTGAAAAATAAATCGTAGGGGCAACCCCCCGTGGTTGCCCTTCTGGGCAGGCACAGGGGCCTGCCCCTACCACAAAGGCGCAGGTCGCCAAGGGAAACGGTGAATAATCTCCGGTAGAAAAAAAAGATGGAAGAAATCCGCTTTGTAGATACTACCATCAGAGATGGGCATCAGAGCTTGTGGGCGGAGAACATGACTACGGGCATGATGCTGCCGGTGGCGAAGCGGATGGACGACGCCGGCTTCGAAGCGATCGAGCTGCTCTCCAGCTCGCACATGAAAAAATGCGTGCGCGAGCTGAAGGAAGACCCCTGGGAGCGCATCCGCCAGGTCGCCAAGAGGGTCACCAAGACGCCGCTCCGCCTGATCGCGGGCCGCGTCAACACATTCGAGATCACGCCGCAATCGGTTTACAAACTTTTCATCGAGCGGATGGCGGCGAACGGTCTCCGCCAGGCGCGCATCTCGTCCGAATGGAACGAGCTCGCGAACTGGCGCTTTAAAGTCGATTGCGCGCACGAATACGGCATGCAATCGATCGTGAACCTGATCTACTCCGTGTCGCCCAAGCACACGGACGAATACTACGCGCGGAAGGCGCGCGAGGCCGCAACTTTGAAGCCGTACCGTCTCTGCCTCAAAGATCCGGGCGGGCTGCTGACGCCGGAGCGCACGCGCGCACTCGTGCCGTTGATTTACGAGAACGCGCCGGGCATACTGCTCGAGCTGCACACACACTGCACGACCGGCCTCGGCGGGCTCTGCGCGCTCGAAGCCATCAAGCTCGGCGTCAAGTCGATCAACACCGCGATCCCGCCGCTGGCCAACGCGTCATCCAACCCGTCGCTTTTCAACGTCGCGCAGAACGCGCGCGCCCTCGGCTACGCGACTGCCATCGACGAAGAAGCGCTGAAGCCGGTCTCGGAGCATTTCACGATTATCGCCAAGCGCGAAGGCTTTCGCATCGGCGCGCCGGTCGAATACGATTACGCGCAGTACCAGCACCAGGTGCCCGGCGGCATGGTAAGTAATCTGCGCCACCAGTTGAAAAAAGTGGGACTGGAGAACCGGATCGACGCTGCGCTGGAAGAAGCGGCGCGTGTTCGCGCCGAATTCGGCTACCCGATCATGGTGACTCCGCTCTCGCAGTTTGTCGGCTCCCAGGCGGCGATCAACGTGATCGCCGGCAAGCGCTACAAGCAGGTAACCGATCAGGTGATTCAATATGCGCTCGGCCTCTGGGGGGAGGAGGGCGGCGCGGACATGGACCAGGAAGTAAAGGATAAAATTCTCAACCGGCCGCGGGCCAAAGAGTTGGCCAAGTGGGTGCCGCCGGAGCCTTCGATTCACGAAGTCCGGCAAAAGATCGGCGGACCGGGAGTGTCGGACGAAGAGCTGCTGCTGCGCTGGCTCTTGCACGAGGGAGAGATCGCCGCGATGCGCGCCGCCGGCCCGATCAAGGAATACTCGACGGCGATCCACCCGCTGGTCGTGCTCATCGAAGAGCTGGCGCAGCGGGCGGACTGCGATCAGGTGCACATGGAGAAGCCGGGTTTCACCCTGACTCTGGAGAAGGCAAGGAGAATATAATATGGAAGTGACCGCGATCGACGTGCACGTTCATCTCAGCGACGAGCTGACGCTCAAAGCCAAAGGGCCGCGCACACAGCAAATGGCGCGCTACTTCGGACGCGAGCGCAAGCCGGTTTCCATGGACGAGATGGCCGATCAATACCGCCAGCGGAAGATGATGGCCGTCATCATGAACACGCGCGACGAGACCGTGACGGGCCTCGAGCCGGTGCCGAACGACCACGTCGCCGAATATGTGCGCAAGTATCCTGATATCTTCATGGCGTTCGGCGCGATCGACCCGTGGACCGGAAAGCTCGCGCTCCAGGAGATCAAGCGCTGCAAGGAAGAACTGGGGCTTCACGGCATCGGCGAGTTGAATCCGGCGCGGCAGCACTTTTTTCCCAACGACACGCGCTTCTATCCTCTGTGGGAAGAATGCCAGAAGCTCAAGATACCGATTCTCTTTCACGGCGGCATGGCCGCGGCGGGCGCCGGCACGCCGGGCGGCATGGGAACGAAGCTGAAGTACAGCCAGCCGATCCTGCTCGACGACGTGGCGGCGGATTTTCCCGAGCTGAACATCATCTCGGCGCATCCCACCTGGCCGTGGACGGCGGAAAGTCTCGCCATCGCGCGCCACAAGGCTAACTACTACATCGATCTTTCCGGCTGGGCGCCGAAATATTTTCCCGCCGAGCTGGTGCACAACGTGAACACATTGCTCCAGGACAAGGTGATGTTCGGCTCGGACTGGCCGGCGATCGGCGTCGAGCGCTGGCTCGAGGAATTCCAGCAGCTCAACATCAAGCCGGAGGTGCGGCAGAAAATCATGCTTGACAACGCGAAGAAATTTTTCGGGCTGAGTTTCTAGGATTGAAAATGCTTACAGGCTGCTCAAAGGGATCTTAAAGGACTTAAGCGTAACCACGATCAACGCCCGCCTGGGGGTCTCTCGAAGGGCCGATGCGTGGGACGAGGAAATTTCAATCGTAGTCTTCGGTTAAGCGTAACACCGCCGTATCGCATCGGCCCGGAGAGAGATTTCCAGGCGGGCTATCAGTAAGACCACGAGGAGGTCGAACGTGAACGTCAACGATCTCGATCTGAAAAAGACCGGCATTTTGTTCTTCGACATCCTGAACGGGTATTACCACGACGCCGCACCGGACAAGAAGGCAAAGATGAAGCCGTGGATCGACAACGCCGTGCGCCTGATGAAGGCGAGCCGCGCAGCGGGCCTGCCGATATTCTTCGGCAAGGGCAACCATCGGCCGGACGGCGCCTCGTCGGCGACGATCATCACCGATACCGACATGGCACTAAAGCCGTGGTCCAACGGCGAAGTGAAAAGATTCAGCCCGCACATCGTCGGCGGGACGAAGAATTCGGAGGTCATTCCGGAGCTGGAGCCGCAGCCCGACGATTACTATATCCCGAAATACCGCTGGAGCACTTTTTATCAGACTTATTTCGACCTCGCGCTCCGCGCCCGCGGGATCGACACGATCATCATCTCCGGCGGCTCGACGGACGTGGGCGTCGTTTCGACCGTCTTCGCGGGAAGAGACCTCGACTACAATATGATCGTCGTGCGCGACGCCTGCGCCAGCTCGCACGACGTGCGCGCCCACGACGCCTTGATGGATCTGATGTTTCCGCGCATGGCGCGGGTGCGAACCACGGAACAGACGATAAAGATGATCGAGAACGCGGAGAAATAGGATTGTCGAATGAGACTCAGATCGTCGATCCATAGCACGATAGCACTTGTCCGTCATTCCCGTGAAAACGGGAATCCAGAATTTTAGCGCCTGGACTCCCGCTTCCGCGGGAGTGACATATCTGGAGGAGCCATGGGAACAAACGGGAATGCTTTTGGCACAAGTCGCAACCTAAAGCAGGTCGGCCGCATGGACCTTCCCGGCGGCGG
>DASXUF010000122.1 GCA_036504975.1 Candidatus Binatia bacterium
ACCCCCGGGCGGGCGGTTCAGACATTGAGCGGCGTGACCGAGTCGCACGACAGAGGAGGAAAGATGATTGAACCTTTGCGCTGCATTCCTCGGAGATTTTTTTTGGCTTGCTTCGTAATCGCTTTGGCGATTCCTCCAGGCGCCCCGGCCCAGGAATCAATCGTCGTCGGGTACGACGGCCATGCCGGCTTTCAGGGTCCCGTTTGGGGGGCAAAAGATCTGGGATTATTCGACAAAAACGGCCTGTCCGGAGAGCTGGTCCTGATCCCGGGCAGCGCGCGGGGCATGGCCGCCTTGCTCTCCGGCAGCACCGCGTTCGCGCAAGGCTCCGCGACCGCGCCGCTGTCGGCCTATCTGCGCGGCGGGGACGTCGTCGTCGTGGCGGCGGCGTTGAACAAGTTTCCTTTCAGCGTCGTCGCGAGAAAAGAGCTGCGCAAGCCCGCGGACCTCGTCGGCAAGAAGATCGGCGTCGTCAACTTCGGCGGCTCGAACGATCTTGCGGTCGGGCTGGCGTTGAAGGAATGGAATATCCCGCGTAGCGCGGTCACCATTCTAGCGAGCGGCGGCGCGCCGGAAAGGCTGGCGGCCTTGATGGCCGGGAATATGGACGCCACCGTGCTGTCGCCGCCGGAGACCGTTGCCGCCGCGCGGGCGGGGTTGAACATTCTCGCGAACCTCGGCGATTTGAGCGCTTCTTTTCCGCAAACGCTGATCATGGTGCGGCGCTCCTTCCTCGCGGCCAAGCGCGACACCGTCAAACGGTTCCTCCGCGCCTACAGCGAATCGATCCATGAGTTCAAGACCAACAAAGAAAGAGGAATAAAAGTCTACGCCAATCGCCTGAAGCAGAGAGACCAGACGATTCTCGAAGAAACCATCGCTTTTTACGCGCCGAAATTTTCTTTTCCGCCGCGCGTCGACCGCGGCGGCATCCAGAACGCCCTCGATCTGGTGCGGCAGGGCGTCGAGGTCAAGGGAGAGGGCAACCTCGAAAAGTTTGTCGACGAGAGCGTTATCGACGAGCTCGAGAGCGAGGGTTTTTTCAAAAGATTGTCTGACGCGAGGACAAAAAAATAAATCTCACGCAAAAGGCCGTGCGGCAGAAATTTACTCTTTCACGAACAGGAGCAGCAGCATGCCGGCGATGTAGGTCGAGGCGGCGACGTAAAAGGCCGGCGTGAAGCCGAAGTGCTCCATCACGTAGCCTATGATAAGGAGCCATATCGGACCGGACATGAATCCCACGAAGAAGAAAATCGAAAACGCCGCGTCGGTCATCTCCTCGGTGACAAAATCGCCCAGCATCGCCTGCGTGAGCGAGCTGCGCGCCTGGACGACGCAGCCGTAGAGCAGCAGGTTCAGGTAGAACAAAGGACTGAGAGAATCGTGCTGGGCGAGGCCAATCGTCATCAGCGCCGAAAGGAGCAGCGTGCCTTGGACGGCCGGCGCGCGCCGGCCGAAGCGGTCCGAGACCAGTCCGATGGCGAGCGGCCCGACGAGCCCCGCGCCGTAGAGCAAGGTCAGGAGAAATCCTCCGCCGGAAGCGGTCACGCCGAACCTTTCCATAAAGAACGGCACCAGATAGGTCGAATTGATTCCCGTTCCCCGGCCGGCGGCCCCGACCATTAAAACCAGCGAGGTTAAAATAATATTTCGATTGCGAAGGCACTTTAGATAAACCGCCCAGCTCGCCCGCATCGTCCGCTTTCGGCCGGCTTCCCCGGAAGTGTCCCGATCTTGCAGCGTGAAGAGGAACATGCCGAGGATGAGCGTCGGCAGGCCGAAGACGACGAAGGCCGTCCTCCACCCCGCGTATAAAAGGAGTATGGAAACGACCGCCGGGCCGATGAAGGAGCCGGCGCTTCCCGCAGTATGGTGCAGGGTAAGCGCCCAGCCGCGGCGCTCGGGAAAGTAGCGCGACAGGATGCTTGATCCCAGCGGGTGTTGCGGGCTGGAGCCCATGCTGGCCGCGACGCGCGCGGCCATGAGCTGCGGATAGCTTCCGACCACGGAGTGAAGCAGCGTGGAGATTCCCATGATCACGTTGCCGGCGCCGAGAATCGTGGTTCGTCGGAAGTAGCCGGTGAGAAAGCCGTAGGTGACTTCCAGGCTCTGGCCGACGATACCGGAGACCGCCGAGAGAAAGCCGAGCTGGAGGAAGCCGAAGCCCAGATCGCGCATCATGACGGGAAAAAGCACGGAATTGATGCTGTGCTGCAGGTGATTCAAGGTGTGGCAAAAACCGACGAGCAGAAGCGCGGAGCGCTTCTGCGAAGCGGTCGCTTCGGTGGTTCGAGCACCGAGCGTTGGCGCCGCGGTTGTCGCTGCCGAGACCTGGAGATCGTCCATAAATTTTTGTTGCGTGTTAACCGCGAATGGTTCTGGATATCACGAAGCGACGAGCCACGGCAAACGATGGGGAGGATGGTTTAATCGTCGTAGTGTTCAGGGCGAACCGGGGCGCGGAAAGATTTTTTCTCGGCCTGATGGCGCTTCGCCGCCAGGAGTTTCTCCTTGGCGCGCCGCGAGCGCTTTCTTTTCTGCCGGCGAATCCTGGCGATCTCCTGCTGCTCCGCCGACTCGGCGCCTCTCAGCTTCGCCTCGATTTTATCGAGCAGGATTCTCCGCGCCAAAAAACGGTTGAGGGCCTGCGAGCGCTCTCTTTGGCATTTCACCCGGATGCCCGTCGGCCGATGGTAGAGCACGACGCAGCTCGAAGTCTTGTTCACTTTCTGACCGCCGGCTCCTGAAGCGCGGACAAATTGCTCATCGATGTCCTGCTCGCGCACGCCGAGAGCCTGCATGCGCTCCAGCAGGGATTTTTCTTTTCCCGGCGAAACTACGTTGAGAGCCATGTTTTAACGTTTAGCATAGTTAGCCTACCCAAACGATACGCCGACGCCAAATACTCCAGCTCCCGACCGGGGCGGCCGAAGCGACGGGTACCGATGCAAACTATACCAACAAGCTGGAAGTGTTGGTTTTCAAAAAGCGCCACATCCCGGAACCGCAGTTTCCGGGCAGCGGGCCTTCAAAATTACGACTGGCGCGAAGCAGATTCAGGCGCCATCGTTAACCTGGCAGTTATCGGTGTCGCGAAGGGAAATCGCGCTGCAAGACGTCATGAGTCCGGGAACAGCTTCGAGCGGAACCGGCTTTGCGGGGAGGACGCGACGATGAGCACGCGGCACTCTTTGCGAAGGTCCGACCACCAGGAATCCGCGTTCTGCGGGTAAACGATCTTCTCCGTGCCGGAAAACCCGACATCATGGAGCATACGAATGAGGGAATCCTCGGTGAGCCAAACGGAAAGCTCGTTTTCGAGCGATGCCGTCGGCGAGAGATCCTTCACGTCGCGCGCCGTTCCCGACGGAAACTCGCGGAAGAGACGGCCTTCGTACCGTTTCCCGCCGAACGTGAACGTCCGCATCTCCGAGAGCTCCGGCCGCCAACCTTCCTTGATGCTTTCCGGTTGATCCTCCAGAGCGACGTGCGTATCGATCACGACGAAGCCGTCGCAGAGTCCGGCTAAGTTGGCGAGGAAGGTATGGGGATCGTCGAGGTGGTAGAGCAACCCGAGCGCGAGGACGGCGTCGAATCGGCCGGACGATTCGCGGGTCACCTTCATCGCGTCGCCCAGGACGAACGTCGCTCGTTCGACGCCGAGGACGGAGCGCACGAACTCGCATTTTCGCACGTTGAGGAGCTTGCCGTCGATGCCGAGGGCCTCCGCGCCCTGGAGCGCGCACTCGATCGAGAAGTACCCTTCGAGGCAGCCGATATCGGCGATGCGCCGCCCGCTGAAGTCGGGGCCGAGCCGTTCGCGGACAATGCGCATGATCTCCCGGTGCGCGGGGTAGTAATCCTCGCACGCCGCCGTGTAAACGCCGTACGGCAAGGCGATGTTATGGTTCCACGGCGAGAGCAAGTCCCGCACCTCGAGGATCTTTTCCCGCGTCCACTCGACGCCTTTGAAATCGAGGGCCGCTATTTGGTCGATGTAGGATGGGTCGACAGGCATGATGTCTTTCGAGGATCGACGGCTGTTCTAAAACGTAGCACACGGACCGGCCGAGTCCAGGGGCCCAAGCCGGATACGAGTTCGTTTAAACAACGTCCGCTCAACGTCCGCAAAACAGCCGAGGCTTTACGGCGGTAGGGGATAGAGATACAGAGGATGGGCAGCCATGAGAGTCCTGACGATCCAAAATGCGCTCGTCGTTCCCATGACCGAGGAGCGGAGACATTTCGACGGCTACGTTCGCGTCGAGGACGGCGTCATCACGGAAGCCGGACCAGGCTCTCCGCGCCCTGCGAACGGGGAAGAGGTCATCGATGCCGCCGGTTCCGTGTTGATGCCGGGCTTAATCAACGCCCACACCCATCTCTATCAAGTGTTGCTGCGCGCCGTCTGGGAAGATCTGCCGCTGCTCCCGTGGCTCAAGCGGATTTACGGCGCCGCCCGGGCGCTGCGCCCGGAGCACTTTTACGCCGGATCGCTGCTGGGCGCGGTGGAAGCGATTCGCTCCGGCGTGACGACGGTTTGCGAGCATAATTTTTTAAATCCCCAACCCGAGTGCGCTTTTGCAACGATTCGCGCGCTGCGCGAGTCCGGCCTGCGCGCGGTTTTCGCGCGCACGATCATGGATACCGGAGAGATCGTGCCGGATTGCGTGAAAGAAGAGGCGGAGCAAGCGTTTCGCCGCATAGAAGAACTCATTCGGGCGCATCCAGGCGACAGGCTGCTCTCGTTCATGACGGGTCCGAACACGCCGCCGTTGAATACGACGCCCGGGCTGCTCCGAGAGATCCGCCGCTTCGCCGACGAGAAATCGATCGGCATCAGCGCGCACGTCGCCGAGTCCAAATCGGTGGTGGAGATTACCCGGGAAAACCACGGCAGATCCGGCGTCGTCGAATTTCTCGACGATTTCGCCATTGCCGCGGCGACGTCTATCTTTGCCCATTGCGTCCACGTCTCGGACGACGAGATCGGCATCCTCAAAAAACGCGGCGCATCCGTTTCCCACAATCCGGTCAGCAACATGATGCTGGGAGACGGCGTAGCGCCGGTGGTGGAAATGCTTAGCCAGGGCGTGAACGTCGCGTTAGGCACCGACGGCGCGGCGAGCAACCACTCGCAAGACATGTTCGAAACGATGAAAACCGCTTCGCTGTTGCAGAAAGTTCATCATCAAGAGGCCGGCGTCATCGCGCCTTACGCCGTGCTCAGGATGGCGACGGCGGGCGGGGCGAAGGCTCTCGGGCTCGTGCCGGTGTGCGGGAGCATCGAAGCGGGCAAGCGGGCGGATCTGATCCTGGTTCGCGTGGACACCGTCCACAGCCAACCCGTCAACGATCTCTTCAGCCAGTTGGTCCATTGTGCCAAGGCGAGCGACGTCGAGACGGTGATCGTCGACGGACGGGTCTTGATGAAAAATCGCGAGCTTCAATTGTCCGACGAACGGCGGGTCCTAGAGGACGCCAGGAAAGCGAACGCCGATCTCAAAGCGCGCCTGGGCAGGCTCAACTTCTAACCCGACAAGAAATTGTTGGACCCCTGGAATTTTGACGTGGATTCAAATATAGCGTCATGATCATGGTCGTCGAACGACCTCAGGGTAAACGATGGCTTCATTCAGTTTAAAGAAAATCGGCTTTCTGACCCCGCTGGCCGTGCTGATACTTATTTTGGCGTTGGTCAACGTGCTATTGACCCTTGGCAACCAGTTTCTACGCCAGCAACTCAACGAGCGCCAACAGGTCCTCAGTCAAAGTATCCAAATGGAAGGGCTCTATCGAGAAATCGTGACGACGTTGGCGGCCGTCGCCGTGAAAACCAATGACCAACAGCTCATGAGCCTGCTCGCCTCTCAGGGCATCAACCTCGGCGGCGAACCCAAAGCCGGGGGCGGCGCAAAGTAGCTTATTATGGAAAACGAGTTCGAAACCGCGGAGACACAAGAGGCCGCGCGCCCCGAAGCCGCCGAAAGGCCGGCGTGGCGCGTTCCTTTAACGCTAACTTTGATTGCCTTGCTCGTTTGGTTTGGGTTTCAATCAGTGGCGCTTTTATTCGAACGAAATAACTTGCTTGCGGTCAAGGGTAACTTCGATGCGGGAATGCAGGAAGCGCAAAAGATGCAGGCGCAGTTGCAAACGCTCGTCACTCAAACCGCGGAGCTCGCGAGCAAAGGCAACGCCAGCGCCAAGGCCGCGATCGAAGAGCTCGCTAAAAAAGGCATCCCGCTCTCAGCCGCTCCGCCGCCGGGGAAATAAGCTTAACTTCTTCGGCGCTTCACGGCGTCCGCATTGAATCCGCGCGGACGCGCCGAATGTCCGCGTGAGAGATAATTTTCTTGAAATAATTCCCGTCATCGGATAGCTTCCGCTCATCGCTTTCGATCGAACGGAGATGCACCATGCAGTTTAACGGAAAGTTGCTCATCATCGGCTGCGGGTCGGTGTCGCAGTGCGCCGTGCCGCTCGTGCTCGAGTTCATCGACATGCCGGCGAAAAACATCACGATCATGGATTTCGTCGACAACCGCCCGCGCGTCAAGGACGCGCTGGACCGCGGCGTCAATTATGTTTTCGATCGCGTGACGGAAGAAAATTACCGGGAGCTCCTGGCGCGATACGTCGGCCCGGGCGACCTGATCATCGACCTCGCCTGGAACATCGAGTGCAACGCCATGCTCCAGTGGTGCCGCGACCGTCAAGTCCTCTACGTCAACACCTCGGTCGAGGTGTGGAACCCCTACCAGGATTCACAGCGCAACGACCCGACGCAATACACGCTCTATTACCGGCACATGACGATGCGGAAAATGATCGAAAAGTGGGGGGACAACACAGGAACGTCCGCGGTCGTCGACCACGGCGCCAATCCGGGACTCGTGTCGCACTTCGCCAAACACGCGCTGCTTGGAATCGCCGGGAAAATTTTAAAAGAGAAGTCGATGGATCCGCGGCGCCCGCGCTTGGAAAAAGCCCTCGCCGACAAAAATTTTCCAGCGCTGGCCCAGCTCGCGGGCGTCAAAGTCATTCACATCAGCGAGCGCGACACCCAAATCACCGATCAGCCCAAGCGGGTGAACGAGTTCGTCAACACGTGGAGCATCGAAGGCTTCTTCGAGGAAGGCGTGGCGCCGGCCGAGCTCGGCTGGGGCACGCACGAGCGCTACGTCCCCGAGAACGCCTTTTTCCACAAGACCGGGCCGAAGAATCAAATCTGCCTGTCCACGCTCGGGATGAAAACGTGGGTCCGCTCCTGGGTGCCCTGCGGCGAGATCACCGGCATGGTGATCCGCCACGGCGAGGCCTTCAGCATTTCGGACCGTCTTACCGTCTGGCAAAACGGCGAAGCCGTGTACCGGCCCACGGTGCACTACGCCTATTGTCCGGCGGACGTCGCGATCAATTCGCTGCACGAGCTGGAAATGCGCCAGTACAAACTTCAGGAAGACCAGCGCATCATGAGCGACGAGATCATCGACGGCGAGGACCAGCTCGGCGTGCTTCTGATGGGGCACGACTTCAAATCCTGGTGGTGCGGCAGCCTTCTCAGCATCCACGACGCGCGCAAGCACGTGCCGCATCAGCAGGCGACGACCTTGCAAGTCGCGATCTCCGTCGTCGCGGCGGCGCGCTGGATGATCCAGAATCCGAAGAGCGGCGTTTGCCTGCCCGACGATATCGACCACGAAGAGATTTTGAAAATCAGCGTTCCCTACATCAGCCCGTTCGTTTCCGAAGCGGTGGACTGGACGCCGCTCAAAAATTTGAATACCCAGTTCACCCGATTCGATATCCCCCGTCCCCCCGAGGAAGACGTCTGGCAGTTCACGACGTTTCTCGTCGATCATCAGGAGAGGAAGCGTGCCTACACCAGCTCCAAGCCTGCGCGCAAGTCCGAAGCTCGCTAAACCCAAGCCGGACCTGAGCGGCGTCGAGAATATGATCCGCGCGATGCTGAAGAAACATCGCACGCCGTTCATGCTGGTCCGGCGGGCCGTTCTGGAAAGACAGTTCCAGCGCTTTCGCAAGTGCCTGCCCGAAGTCATGCCGTACTATGCCATCAAGGCGAACCCGCACCCCAAGATCATCAAGACGTTCGTCAAACTGAGGGCCGGGTTCGACGTCGCCAGCGCCTCGGAGATGAAGCAGGTGCTCGCTCTCGGCGCCTCCCGCGACAGAATTATCTTCGCCAACACCGTCAAGTCGGCCGACGATATCATCTCGGCGCGCCGGCGGCGCGTGCGGATGATGACTTTCGACAACGAGCCGGAGCTTTACAAGATCGCCGAGCATTATCCGGGGGCGCACGTTCTTCTGCGCATTAAAGTGGGCAACGAAGGCAGCGTGGTCAACCTCTCGCTCAAGTTCGGCGCCGATCCGGAAGACGCCCACCTCATCCTGCGCAAGGCGCGCTCGCTCGGTCTGGTGCCGACGGGTCTCAGCTTTCACGTCGGATCGCAATCCAAGAACGTGGAAAATTATCTTCAGGCGCTGGAAATTTCCGCGCATATCTTCAACGAAGCCGAAGAGCACGACGTGCCGCTCAAGATCATGGACATCGGCGGCGGATTTCCCATCCAGCATTTCGACGACGAAATCGGCGTCAATTTCGAGCGCATGGCGTCGCAGATCCGGAAGCAGATCCGCCAGCTCTTCGACAAGAAGGTTCAGTTTATCGCCGAGCCGGGCCGGTTCCTGGTGGGGCCGGCCGGCATTCTGGCGACGCAGGTGATCGGGCGGGCGTTCCGCAACAACAAAAATTATTACTACCTGAACGACGGTATCTACGGGGATTTTTCCGGCATGCTGTTCGATCACTGCAAGTACGAGTTCAAGACGCTCCGCCGCGGGCAGACGTTCTTGAGCGCGCTCGCCGGGCCGACGTGCGATTCGTTCGATACGCTCTCGCTCGACGTGGAGATTCCCGAGCTTTACGTGGGCGACGTGGTCTACGTGAAAAACATCGGCGCCTACTCCTCGGCCAGCGCCGTCGCCAACTTCAACGGTTTTCCTCCGGCAAAGATCGTGATGGTTTAGATTTTTCCCCGACGAATTCCGCCGGTCTCTCAGCCTTCAGCTTCAGCCCGTCGCTCACCCCTTCCCTCTCCCGCTCGCGCTGGTCGTTACCCATAAGTCTCGTCTGATCAACAACGTCCACGTTCTCTAGTAGGACACACAAACATCACGAACGTTCGAATCGCTAGAGGCCTAGAACCAGTCTTAGGGCGTTCTCAACTTCGGTCATGCGAGATGGCGGCATCGTCCCGGCGAGGTGGGGCTGATGAGTCTTCGGGTCTAAAAAGCGAGCGGGGTCCAAAGAGCGAATCTGAAAACAGAGAAAGACAGTATCTGCGGGAAGACCGGTCTCTTTAGCTGTGACGCGCACATTCGTGGGGTAGTCTCTCGAAATGTTCTTTGAGCTCGTTCCCACAACCACGGTCATAACCAAGGGCTGGCGATTAATCGCGTCCACTGAAACTACGAGCACCGGCCGGTATCCAGCTTGCTCTCGCCCCTGAGTGGGCGTGAGATTAACAAAGTAGATCTGGCCGCGGCTAATCATTTCTCAGTCCGTCCGCTTCTGCGATACTGAAATCTCTTTCGATCGCGACACATTCGGACCGGATCGCGGGGTCTGCGGCCATCTGCGCCACAGCCTCTTCAAACTTCCGCTCGTTCCGCCTGGCGGCAAATTCCTGCAATGCCACCGTGACGAGTCGGTTGACGTTCTGGCTTAGTTCAGGCGGAGCCGCGGCGCTTGCGTCCTCGATAAGCTGCCGGGGAAGCACCACGCTTCTACGCACTGTCTTTGGAATCTTTTTCTTAGCACTTTTTGTTTTCATATCACACCTCCAAGCACACCGTATGTAACCCAAACAGTACCACCAGTCAAGACAATGCAGCGGCCGCTGTCGACTTTTATCAACTCTATAAAGGGGTGCGAGAAGTTCGTCGTGAACGGAGATGCGCGGAGGGGCTTTGGGTCGTGCCCTTACAGGAGATCTGGCCAAAGCCGCTGAGGTTGGCCCACAATGGCAGCAGGAATGGTGTCGCAACCGAAATGCGGTTCTCGCGCTACGCCGTGAGGCGGCGGCCTTCGGCCTGATGCGCGAGCCCCAACTCTTCCAACGCCGCCAGCCCCGGCTCGTTCCGGAGCACGTCGGCGGCTGAAAACGATGCCGGAATCTTGCCGGCCGCTTTCACTTCCTCAACGTGGGCGCGGACGCCTTCCGGACTTGCGAGCGCGTCGACGGCGCGGAGCGGCCACGCCTCGGGCCTGCCGTTCTGGTAGCGGCTGCCTTCCAGGGAATCGACTTTGAGCGTTTCTTTGAGGATCGCCAGCGCATCCTGGCCCATCGGGTCCTCGTCGTGCATGAACTGCTGCGCTCGCATCACGCCTTTGAGAAACGCCTTCAGCAAATCGGCGCGCTCCCGGATCAGGCGTCCCGAAGCCGCCATGCATCGGGTGATGTAGTAGGGGAAGAGAGTGGTCAAATCGATGACCTCCACCAGCTCGCCTTTGTCGATCAAGTCCCGGACGATCCGGCCCTCCGCATCATGGTGATAAATACCGAAATCGGCGCGCCCCGCCGCGAGCGCTTCTAATTTCTCGTAGGTGCCGCGCTCGGGGATCAAGATCAGCTCGATCTCTTTGTCCGGATCGATGCCGAGCTTCTGACACGTCGTGCGCACGGTGCGCTCGCCGACGCCGAAGCGCCGGCTCGTCGTGAAGCGCTTGCCGGCGAGCTCCTTGGGACTGTTGATGATGCCGGGCCGGGCGATGATGCTGAAGGGCAGGCCGTTGCGATACGAGCCGACGATGTAGACGTCTTTGCCTTTGGCGTTCTCTTCGATGATCATCGCCGGATGGGCGTCCATGCTGACGTCGCTCTCGCCCGCGAGGAGCTTGTCGATGCTCCCCGTGTCGTCGCCGGCGATCATGAGCCGGGTTTTTTCCAGTTCCGCTTCGTGAAAGTAGCCGTGAAACTGCGCCGTCAGCGGCGCGATCGGATGCTCGGGATGCTTCGGATAAAAATGTTCCACCGAATAGACGACTTCACGTTCCACCATAAATACTCCTTAGTGCCGTCCAAAAACGTCCAACTGCCATAGCCTGCCGAAGGCAGGCGTTACAATACTTGTGCTCGACCGACTTCGCTCGACGTACTGAAAAAAGTACGCCTGCGCTCGTCGATCTTGGCACGCCTTGCATTTGGGACTTTTTTGAACGTCGCGAATACAATATTTTAAGACCTCGCTCACGACTCGTCCCGCCATACTTGGCTTTCGCTTCCTCGGCGGCGGACGCCGGAAGAGCGAGAACAAACACGAGCCATGCCAAGATGGTTTTTAAAAAAGTTCGCACCATAACGATCGAATCGCCGCCAAGTTATCAAGGTCTGACATCGCAAACAAGATCATCGCGCCGAATCCTTCACGGCCCTCAAGCGCGAGCCGCTCCGGGCGAGGTCAATAGAAAAAGAAAAAGCTCGCGCTCTCGGGCTGCTTGCCTCCACGCGGGCATGGTTCCGATGGGGCGAGCATGAAAGCCGCAGGCACAGGGACGCGGAGGCACAATGTCATGTGAGGTGCTTGTTACCTCGGAACACAGGTATTTCGGTCGATGGCTGCATAACGAATGGTTTGAAGAGTCAAAGAGGCAGTGCCCTATTGCCTGCGGCTTGAAGGCTCGTCCCTGAGGAACCAAGGGGAGCGACACTTGTCGATATGACTCCTCGATGGAAGAGTAATCCGGGCTAACCTTCGACCTTTTCCAGCACGATCGCGATCGAGCCGCGAAATGCGCGATCGAAATCAAGAGAATCTTTGGCGCCTTCCCAAACGAGGCGCCGAGCTTCCTCCGTCACGGCATAGCGATCGAGCAACTCTTCCATCATGTCCGAATGGTCTTCGTCCGCCACGTTGTGGACGTCGTGGCCGCGGACGCCTTCGAGCAGTTTGCGCAACTCGTCCGTGTGTCTGTGGTAGTCGCGGACCGAAACCCCGCCGCCCTGGACGATGCGATTATTGTTGGCCCGCTCCAGAATGGTCGAGCCCGAAATCGCTTTGAGCCAAGAGGAGTCCCTCGCGAGATGCACCCAAGCGCGAAACGCCGCCTTGCAGCCGGGGACGAGATCCGCCTTGTAGAGGTCTTCAGCCGAAAGGCCGGTGACCTTCATTGCCTTTTGCAGCGAAGCGGTGTGATGGTCGCCGCCGAAGCGCGGATCGGAAAACAGCTCGTCTTTCTCGTGCTCCCAAATGAGCTTCTTCACGTCCGGCGGACACGATCCCTGGACGTAGCCCCAGCAGTCGCGGCGATTCATGTTGAAATGGAGCTGGTGCACGAGCATGACCTTGGCCCGCGCGACCGTCATGGGAAACGAATAGAAGCGCGCCATCTCCGGCGTCTCGTAGTGGTCGTTGACCAGTTGATTGAGATTGTCCCTCAGTTCTTTGACGCTCGTCATGGTTGACTGCTTTCCAGCGCGACTGGGCTTCCCTTACCAATTGTTATCCGATTGCGCAACTGAAAGCGCCTTGGGTTGCAGTTAGCCCTAATCCGACAATATTTTTGCTGAGTCAGGCGGCAATTTTGAGTTTCTGTTCGATCCTTTCGATCAATTCCTTTGCCGGTTGAGCCACCGAGAAGCGTAAAACCGAATAACCTTGGGGCTGTACAAGCCGAGCCGGCTGGTGGATGAGCTTGAAGCGCAGAGTCTTGAGACTTTGCAGCAGGAAACCAAAAGTCCGTTTACGTGATCTAGGTTTTTGAGTGGCCACGGTCTGAAGCTGAAAACTTCTCAGCAGATTATGTCCCAAAACACAGATTTGCTGCCAAGCGGAGTTGGCTGCGTAGTGATGAGTGGGAACGACATCCAACGCCCACTCCCCTTTGAGTTCAGCGAAAGTCTTCTCTTGGGCTCCTCGTCCGGCCATAAAATCCCACAGCGAGGCGGCGCTGAGGGTCAGATTGGTAGTCACCGCTGAGTACTCAAAGTAGCCGTCGTCGGGGTCAAACAGATCGAGCTGGTAGTTTTTTCTGCTTTTATGATGCACCGGCTTTCGGTAGACGACCACTCGAAGGGTCTTTTCCCAAGCGGGAACTGCGAGCGACACCTCAAAGAACCCCATGCCCTCTGGCAGAGGATGCCAGCGCTGGCGCTCTCGGATCAAAGGCAGCAGGCCGAGCCACTTAAAGAACGGTACTTTGATCGCGTAGCTCGCTTGCCTTCGTTCCAAAAGCTCAAGGATTTGCCTCTGGAAAAACGCCCCGTCCATGCGAAATTCCAAAGGCAAACCTCTTCCCAGCCGGATTCTCAAATCATCGATCAGCTCGCTTAACAAGCGTACCGCCCCCTTGGAGTCGTGGACGTTGCCGGGCCGATTCTTGACTCTCAAAATGTGTCCGGTCTGAGCCAGGTGCGCCAGGATCGGATAGTACGAAGGATCTTTACGATGGTGCGAATTGAATCCCCGAAACGCCCAACTGACGCTGGCGCCCGTGGTGATGACGCTGCCGTCGATATCGAGAGTCAAACGACCCAGCCTTTGTCTTTCAATTGCCTCGCAAACGATTTGACTGTTGATCTCCACCAGCGCCTGAAGCGATTTCTGCGTGAAGCGCTTGAGCCAGCGTGCCACGCTCCTCTCTCGCGGCAGACGCATCAGGCTCGAAAACCTCTTCACCAGCGGATCTTCACTGATATAGCTGAGATGCTCCAGGCGCCGGCCGCCGACCAGAACCAAACCGAGGATCACAAGGATCATGTCGATCGCCCGGTAGTCTCCTCCCAAACCGTAACGGGCAAACGCCGACTGAACTTTGCGATGAAGCTCGATGATCCGAAAGTATCGCCGGATCAGCTCCAGACCGCCGTATGCCGTAATATCCTGAGAAGCAAACTCGATCTTAAAAAAACTCTTGCACCGGGAATAAAAATCGGCTCTACTAAGTCTCACTTGGAGTGGCCTCCTTGTAGGATGATTTAGTCGGTGTTCCAACTGCTTTATCTCCTACAACGGTAGGCCATTTCAAGTTTTTATTTTCGTAATTTTATTGTCGGATCAGGGTTAACAGCTACCTCAACAAACGCTGCGGCGCAGATAAACGTTCTTTAGCGCCCTCACCGGGCCGACCTGCGACTCGTTTGATACGCTCTCGTTGGATCTGGAAATTCCCGAGCTTTACGTCAACGACGTGGTCTACGTGAAAAATATCGGCGCCTACTTCTCCGCCAGCGCCGTCGCCAATTTCAACGGCTTTCCGCCAGCCAAGATCGCTATGGTTTAGCGCTTGGCGACAATAGTTATCAGCGTTCAGCCTTTCGGCTCAGCTCGACGTTCTTGCCGACAGCTGATTATTGACGGCTGAATACTTGATAACGCCGGCCGGATTTTTGAGCCTTGGCGAGCTTAGCCGCGGGTCAGGGTCGACGGCATCCGCTTGGCGCGTCCCGCCTACTGATCAATCAGTTTTTTGACGAGCGATACGACTTCAGGAGGTTGATCCATAACATCCCTGATAATAGCTTCGATCTCCTCGCCGGTCGAAGGCTCCATGTCCAGCCTCGATTTGGTAACTTCCTCCACTAGCTCCGGATCTTTCAAAGTTCTGTTATAAGCTTCCCGCAAAATTTTGACTCTATCTGCGGGCACCCCGGGCGGCGCTACCATCGGCCGACCCAACTCATCACCGCTCAGAATGACGTGAGCCAATCGTCGGCCGACTTCCGGAGTTTTGTGTCTATCCATGAGCTCATAGATCGTCGGTACGTCGGGCAGTCGCGGATCTCTCTTCATCCCGGCCTGCAGGAGGTGCCGGTCGAACCCTTTTTTTTCCCAGCTAAGAAACGGCTCGCGGCTGAAATGAACCGTGATTCTCGTGGCTCGACAGACCACTTCGCCCCGCTCCATGGCGAGATCGACTTCACTGCCTCCTTTGTATCCCAAAACTCGAATGAATTTTGCGCCGATGGTTTCTTCCAACAGCCGCGTCAAAAGCGCGGTTTGATCGCTCGCGCCCGAGCCGCCGCATTTTGGCGGCTCCTTGGCTTTCAGGATGTCGTCTAACGATTTGTACGGCGAGTCGGCGCGGATGTAGAGCATCATTTGCCCCTTTTCTTGCGAGCCGAGCCAGTTGAACTTTCGCATGTCATACTTTGCCTCGTTAACCCCAACCAGCTGTTGCAGGTACATGTGGGTTTGGAACATGCCGATGGTCAATCCATCCGGCTTAGCGACTCCATAGAGATAGTTTGCGGCAACCATGGAGCCGCCACCGGGCATGTTTTGTGCCACAAGGTTGGGATTGCCGGGGATGTATTTGCCCATGTATTGGGCGAAAAGTCGCGCCCACCGATCGTACAGTCCTCCGGGCGCGGATCCGATGACCACCTGGATCGTTTTTTTCTCATAGAAGGATTGCGCGTGTAAGCGCGTCGTCGGTAGCAGGCTCAAGGAGATGCCGAGGATCAAGACGAATGTGCTTTTCATCACTTTCACAACGCCTCCAGAATCGATTTGCGCGGGGAATTGCTCTCAGCAAGCTGCATACTTGATGTGATAACAATTGTCCACCGCGAGAAAACAAAGCGAGGGCTTGTCGGCGAGGCCGTCGAGCTACGCTGGAGTCTTATTTTTGGTTGCGTCGCCTAATCCAGCCAATCTTTCTCTTTAAGCTTTCTCGGAAGGTAGGTCTTGGTGAGATATTGAAAGTCCTTGTTGGCTAGTGCGTCGAGCTCGTACTTGAGGCCGGTCGAGAGCATGCCCTTGATTTCATTCTGCCATTCTTTTTTCTGAAACCATTTGTACTTCATGATTTCCTTCGCCCGGTTGATGTCCTTGTCGTTGAGCTTGATGCCGACGTTGCGCGGCAGGCCGTAGCGGTCCGGATCCGCGCTGGAAAAGCCGATGAACTTGGCTTTGGGAATGGCCATGCGCTCGCTTTCGAATGCGAGGTTGATCGAGCCCTGCTTGACGACAGAATAGATGTAGTAGCCCCAGGGATCGTTGTCGACGAGGACGTAGACCGGAAGGTTGTGCTCTTCGTTCAGCCGGCGCGCCAGGCGCCGGACGCCGCGCGGCGGCTGGCCGTTTCCGGTCAGCAGGATGCAGTTGTACCGGCGCCAAAATTTATCTTCGGAGAGGCGGTTCCATTGCGTGCCTTTCTCGACGAGGAGCACGAAATCGGCCGTGCACCGGGTGATCTGAATGTATTCCGGCTCGACGATGGAAGGAACGGAATAGCCGCCTTTTCCGAGCCGGGTGCAGTCCACGCGGTCGCCGTCGTCGGTGAACACCACCGGCCCGACGATGCTGCCGGAGTTCTCGGCACGCACGTGCAGCTCTTCGCGGAGCGCCGCCAGCGTGACTTCAAGGTCCTCGATCAGCGGGTCGGATTCGTTCTGGCCGTCGAAAGTGTTTTCGTGCGAGTTTTTGATCGTGTGCTTGGTGCGGTAGTAAATCTCCCGGAGAGAGGTCGTCAAATCCGCGCGCTGCAGCTCGGCCAGCGCGTCCGCCACGAGCACGGTCTGCATGAACTTCTTCGCCATGCCGACGTTGAAGAACGAGCGCGCCTGCTTCCTCCGCCCCATCTCGATGAGACCGCGTTTCTCGTTGAAGTTGACGTTCGCTAGGCTCCGGATGGGAATGGAAAGCGTCGGGTCCTTGCTCCGCTCGGCCGCGGTGATGACCGTGTCGGCCACGCCGACGAGTTTTTTCTCGACCAAACCATTATTTTTTGGCTTTTTTCGCGCCATGTTTTTTCCCCGTCTTTTCTTTCTTTGGGCTCGCTCCCGCCTTTTCTACGAACGGAAGCACCGCTTGCTCCGGAGCGCGACCCTTGGCCGCGCTCGTCGACTTCACGTTCACTTTCTTGCCTTTGACCGCAGGCTCGACTTTTCCCTTCGCCAGGGTCGGCAACGGCGGCTCCGGTTCCGGCGGCGCGACGGCTCTTTCATCCTGCGGCAGGACCGGGGCGTCTCCTTCGACTCCCTCGGCCGTGACGATGATCGAATCCGGAAGACCCTCCGGTCCGCGCTTGCTGCCCAAAATCTCGTCCGTCTTCTGGCCGCCGGTCCGTTTCATGGCGATCTTTTGCAATTGGTTTTTGAGCTTTTCCTTGGCGAGCTTGCCGCCCTTCAAGCGGTTGCACGCCTCGACGACCTCTTCGATGTAAAGCTCGAAGATGTTGCGCCGGCGAAATTCGCTTTTGGCGTGCTCGCGCCGTCTTAAGAAAACTCCGAGCCGCCGCCCGCACTCTTGCAGAGCGAGCTTGATTTCTTTCCGGATCTCGTCGTAATCGGCGATCGCTTCCTTGGACTCGCTGGTGAAAGGCACCCAGACCGAGGCCATGTGAACGAAAATCACCATCGGACCGGCCGGCAAAGCGCCCCGCGATTGAGCGACGCCGTAATTGCGCCACGTCGTGTCGAGCGCGGCCTTGAACGTCGCGCAAGCCGACTGCTGGTAGAGCAGCGGCACCCGGTTGGCGTAGCGAATGACGCGCGCCAGCTCGTTGTCGTCGTCGTGCTGCTCGCCTTCGGCGAGCGGCGCTTTCGGCGCCTCTTGATCCGCCGCCTGTTCCGGTCCTTTGCCGAACGCCAGGCCCGCTTCGATCACAAACGGATTGCCGCGGTAGACCGCCGGCGGCCGCGTCACCGCCGTGTAGAAGTCTCCCTTGATCTGCTTGTAGAGTCCGTGGAGGATCGCCTTTTCGCCGATCGGCGAGAGGCAGTTCGACGGCGGCGCCATGATCTTGGTCGCCTGGATCGTCTTGTAGAGCGTCTCGGCGGCGGCCGCCTGAATATTTCGCGGCCGCGAGTCCGGCGAAAGCTTCGCTGCTTTACAGATCTCCCGAGCGACTGTGGAAGAGACCCGGCTGAACTCGCTCGAGAGAAACCCCGAGAGCAAATGGCTCTTCGTGTCGTGCAGCATTTTGAGCAGCATGCCGAATTCTATTCCATAGGGATGCGGCTTGATCTCGCGCGGCTGCGGCGGCAGCGCTTCGATCGTCCGGGGATATTCTTTGGTCTCGCCCTCCGGCGTGTGGTAGACGAGCTTCACGTGCGGATTGGCGATCGCGACCTGCTCGAGGTACTCGTCCACCGAGGCGCGGCCCTTTTGATAGCGGCCCTCGATCTCCAACGTCACCTGCGTGCCGCGATGGCTCTCCCAGTCGATCTTCTTGTTCTCGAAAATCCGCGGCTCGTTCTTCTTGGTGTCGATCTGGACCTCGAAGAAGTGCGCGGGGGACTTCGCGCTGGTCCGCGAGATGATCTGCACCGGCTTGCCGGTCGTCAGTTGCGCGTACATGCCGGCGGCCGAGATGCCGATTCCCTGCTGGCCGCGGCTCATGCGCAGCCGATGAAACTTGGACCCGTAGAGAAGCTTCGCGAAGATCGGCGGGATCTGCTGGCGCACGATGCCGGGGCCGTAGTCGATCACGGTCAACCGGAAGCGGTTCGCCTGGCTGGGCGGCGGCGGAGCGTCGCCGTTCGACGCCACTTCCAGCTTGACCACGACTTCGGGCAAAATCCCCGCTTCCTCGCACGCGTCGAGCGCGTTGTCGACGGCTTCCTTGACGCAGGTGAGCAGCGCCTTGCGCGGATTGTCGAAGCCCAGCAGGTGGCGGTTCTTGGTGAAGAACTCGGAGACGGAAATCTCCCGCTGGCGGGAACCCATCTCGGCGGCGGATACCGTCGGCTTCGGTATGGAGGGCGGGGTCTCAGCTGATTCACCGTTGGACTTCAGCATGGTTTTGACCATTCTTTGTTTTGTGTCTCCTTACGATCTGATTTCGACAGTCTGTATAAAAGGCGCAGCACGAAGAATGACGCGAGGAACGAGAAAGGAGTAACTTTTGGCCGGGAGGTTAATCTTCGCGTTGTCACTTTGATAGCGTGGCAAGCACATCTTTGATCAGCGATGACATGTTCTTTGCCAAGACCGCATATCCCTCCTTTGTGAGATGCTGTCGATCGGCTTGGAGCATGTCGGTGGATGCATTTTTGTTAGGCTGGCCATACCAGATGGCAGAGGATTGTCGCGCGATTTCCTCGCCCTCCTACTTCCGGGTACCCTAACAAGACCGCTGTGATATTTCTCTCCCTAAGTCTCGCCAATATTTCTTTGACGTTATTCTTTGTCTCTTCGGGACTGAGTGCGCTGCGTCTATTCGTGTGCATCTTATCGTTGGTGCCCGGCTGTAAAATGACGATCTTTGTTCCGTCAGGCACGGCACGGTTCAACCGGCTCAACAGGATTCGCGTCGTGTCTCCGTCTTTTCCCTCGTTGGCAACGGATACGGAATAACCTTCGGCCCTTAATATTCTTTCAAGCTGTGCGGGGTAGGCGTCGGATTGAGGGACTCCCTTGCCGTGAGTCTGGCTGGCGCCCATTGCGACGATTTTGATTTCCTCAGCCATTGCCCATGACGGGAACGACAACAAATAAAACACTAGAAACACATTCCGCGTTAGGTTTGTCATGTCGACCGGCCTGTAATGAGTCTGATCCTAGGCTGGGGAAGATTTGTCTCTATTATAACAGACAGTGGGATTTTTTGTACCCTGAATTTGAAAATGTAGACGCGGCGCGCGTGGATGGGGTTGCGCGCTGGGGAGTTATCGAGTTTAAAATTACTCCCGGCGGGCGAACGCATCGCCCGCCGGGGTCGCAGGATGGGATGAGAGCGGCGTTCGCTTATCCGGCCGATTCAGCAAAACATTTTCCGGGCATTTCGATGGGCGGAAGGCTTTTGTTTTCTATCGAGCCGCCCAAGATTTCCTGCCCATCGGGCCGGACCCGCATCGCTTCGCCGGCTTTCGGCTTGTTGCGCACGCCGGCTCCGATGCGGATCACGACCAGGTTGCCCGCGCCGGTGTTGAGATAGCGATAATACGCGCCCTTCGGCAGGAGCACTCCCTGATAAGGCTTCAGGCGCATCTCATTGCCTTTTTCATCGAACACGCTCATCTCGCCTTCCAGCACGATGAACGAATGGTCTTCATCGAGGTGGGTGTGAATCTCATTCTCGCCGCCTTCGGCATTGATCTTGGTGTGGATCCACATATTCGGCGTCTCGGCGACGAGCTGGGTCACCCGGCCCTGTTGCATGTACGGGGTTTTCAACGAGAACATCTTGGCCTTCGGTGTTTCGTCTTCTCTGACTCTGGCTGCGGCGGGTTCGCTCATATCGGCTCCTTTCCTTAATTATCCATGCTGTCAATATTAACTCTATGCGTTCACTCCGTCAATTTTTAGATCGTACAGTTTGATCACATTCTCGCGGGTTATTTTTCTGAGAACGTCCTTAGGGAGGTGGCCGAGCTCGCGGGCGATCACTTCGCGCGAGTGCGGCCAGGTCGAGGCCGCGTGCGGGTAATCGTTGGACCACATGAAAGTGTCCTGCCCCCAGCGCTCCATGAGACAGCCGCCCGCCGGGTCGCTGAAGAACGTGGCGTAGACCTGTTCCGCGACATACTCGCCGGGCATTTTTTTCATGTACGGCATATCCACCCGCTTGCGAAAGCGGAGATAGTACTTGTCCCATTCGTGGACGACAAACGGGATCCAGCCGACCTCGTTTTCGACGTAGACGAATTTGAGCTTGGGAAACCGGGCCGTCACGCCGCCGAATACCAGATCGAACAGGCTGTTGGCGGCGTCGTAGAGTTTCGTGTTCACGGTCGCCTTGAAGATGTCGAGGCCTTTGCGCTCGAAGCGGCTATAGTTAAAGCCGGTGAGAATGTGGAGATTGACCGGCATATTTAAACTCTCGGCCGCTTCCCAGAACGGATAATAATAGTCGCTGGTGAAAGGAAGATGCGCGGGCGGCACCTGCCAGATGAGACAACCCACCAGCCCTGACTTTTTACAGCGTTCCAGTTCTTGGATCGCGTTTTTTATATTGTACAGGGAGATCGATGGGATGCCGACCAGCCGCCCCGGCGCCGCTTTGCAGTATTCGATCAGCCAATCGTTGGCGATCCGAAAACAGGCTTCCTGCAAATCGGCGTCCTCCAATGCGAAAAGACGCAGCCCGGAAGTGGGGTAGAGCACTTCGGCCGATACGCCGTCGACTTCCATTTCGCCGATCCGCGCGGTGGGGTCCCAGCCGCCGGGTTTTTCACCCGGCGAATTGCGTGGCGGGTACTTGGGATATTTTTCCCTGAGCCCCGGCGGCAAGTTTTTCTCCCAGAGATCCGCCGGCTCTATAATATGTGAATCGGCCGAAATAATGACTTCATCGGCAAGAGCGGACGGCGCTTTTCGAGCGGCGGCGGCTATGCTCATGGACGGTGACCTCCTCTCGATTAACACGTCTGTTTTAATTCGTCCCGCGGGTCCTGGTCAACCCCTGCATATCTTTAAGCCGGGCGGGGTTGTATTTTTAGGAGGTTGTCTTCCTCCCGATCGTTGACAAGTCGAGACCAGATCGGATATTCCACTAAGAGGCTCAAAAGATTCAGAGGAGGACGCCACAATGGTTATGTTAGGCACCGATATGAAGATAGCCGAAACCCCGAAGGACGGCCTTAAAGATTACAAGAAACCGGACGCGTACTCGGACTGGCTCGAGCAGGAAGGCGTGAAGGTCCATGAGGAGTTCTACTTTCCGAGCTTGGCCAACGTCGAGCTGGGCCCATGGGAGCGCAAGGGAGGCAGCGGCGCCGTCATCCATATCGCCAACCGCCACATGCCCAACGACTGTCACGTGGTAGAGATCAAGCCCGGGGGCAAGTCCGAGCCGGAGCACCACATGTACGAGCTTACGATCTACGTCGTATCGGGGCGCGGCGCGACGACGATCTGGCAAGACCCCAAACAGAAAAATACCTTCGAGTGGCACGCCGGCAGCCTTTTTTCCATTCCGCTGAACGCGTGGTACCAGAACTTCAACGGCAGCGGCCAGGAGACGGTCCGCTACCTCGCCGTGACCAACGCGCCGCCGATGATGCGCTTCTTTCAGGACAACGAATTCATATTCAACTGCGATTTCATCTTCCGCGGCCGCTATTCGGGCGAGGAGGACTACTTCAGCGGCAACGGCAAGCTCTTCACGCGAAGGATCTGGGAGTCGAACTTCATCGCCAATGCGCCGGACATGAAGCTGTACGGATGGAAGGAGCGGGGCGCCGGCGGTATCAACGCCATGCTGGAGATGGCGAACAACAACCAGAAGAGCCACATTTCGGAGTTCCCCATAGGCACGTACAAGAAGGCGCACCGCCACGGCCCGGGCGCGCACCTCGTGCTGCTGAGCGGCACCGCCGGCTACTCCTTGGTTTGGACCAAGGAAGACCGCTCCGACATGATCAAGTGCGACTGGCAACTCGGCTCCATGGTCATCGTTCCCAGCGACAACTGCTTTCACCAGCATTTCAACTCAGGCACCACTCGGGCGCGCTACCTGGCGCTCCGGTCCGGCGATATGGGCCTCAACTCGCCCCGGGCCGGCGGCGGGGAGTATGCCGACCGCAGCATGAAAGAAGGCGGCTGGCAGATCGAGTACGGCGACGAAGACCGCGAGATCCACCAGATCTTCGAGAAGGAGCTCAAGGAAAACGGCGCGCCGTGCAAGATGAAGGCGTTTGTGCCGTGGTGCACCGGCGAGGTCGGTCCCACGAGCGAGCGCGAAACATAGCAGGCCGTTGAAAGTTGAAAAAGGTCATAGCCCGCCCGGGAGTCTCTCTCCGGGCCGATGCGATACGTCCTGTGTTACGCGGCACGAGAGTTCTAGGAGAAGTTCTGCCGGCACGCTTGATGCTCCTCGTCCCACGCATCGGCCCTTCAAGAAACCCCCAGGCGGGCATTGTGATGGTTGCGCCTGGCCGCTGAGATTTTTCTGAGCGCCCGCACTTGATGCGCTTGTCTACGAGCCCCAACTTTCGTTTTTCTCCTTAAGAGTGCCCGCCGTATGCGATCAGCCAGCGAGTCAAACGCTTGCCGGGTGAGCGTTGTCATCTGCACTTACAATCGCGCCGAGAGTTTGGGCCGCGCGTTGTCGAGCCTGAGCGAAATGCTCGTGCCGCCGGAAATCTCCTGGGAAGTTCTCGTTGTGGACAACAACTCTACGGACGGCACGCGAGGGACCGCCGAGACTTTCGCGCGCGATGCCCGGATGACCGTCCGATACGTTTTCGCGGAGCGCCAGGGGCTCAATCATGCGCGCAACGCCGGCGTCCAGGCGGCCAGGGGCGAGTTTATTTTTTTTATCGATGACGATGTCGAGGTTACCCGCAACTGGTTGCCGGAGATGACGAAAGCCTTCGACCTGAACCCGGTCGTGGGCGTAGGCGGGCGGGTGTTAATCAAAGACGATCTCCCCCGGCCGGCCTGGTGGCATGCGGAGTATGACGGCGCGCTGGGAAAATTCGACCCCGGAGAGACGGCCATTCTTTCCGACGACACCTATACCAGCATCGTCGGCATCGGCGCCAATCTCGCTTTCAAGCGCTCCGTGTTCGAAAAATACGGCGGCTTTCGACCGGATCTCGACCGGCGAAAAAATAAACTGCTGATGGGCGGAGACGTCGAATTTTACCAAAAAATCAAAAAGGCGGGCGAGTTGACCATGTATTATCCGGCCGCGATGGTGTATCATTGCCCGGATCCGTCCCGGTTTACAAAATCGTATTTGCGCCGGTGGTATTTTCGCATCGGCGAGTGGGGCGCGCAAAAACTTGCTCCCGGGGCGTGCACGCTAGGGATGGTTCCAAGATGGAAGTATCGACAGACGCTCGAGCAGTTGTCGAAAACTTTCACCATGAGCTTGACCCTGCGGCATCGCGAAGCGTTTTATCATGAGCTCCAGTTTCTTTCGCTGCTCGGATATTTTTTCGGGGCGGCAAAGAATTCCGTGAAGAGGAGGTCTTTTCAAGCCGCACCGTAAGCGCATGTATTCTCCGACGCATCAATTCGAGCTCATCGGCCACCTGGTACGACGGGATTTTCGCTTGCACTATACCGGCTCGGTCTTGGGCGTTCTCTGGTCGGTCGCGCTTCCCCTGATTCAATTGCTCGTCTTTGTTTTTCTATTCGGCAAGGTCGTCCCGTTGGACATCGAGGATTATCCGGCGTTTGTTTTCAGCGCCCTCTTGCCGTGGACCTGGTTCAGCAGCTCCGCGGGGTCGGCCGGAAATCTTTTCACCGCCAATCGTGATCTGCTCCGGCGGCCGAATTTCGCGCCGGCGACTTTGATCGTGGTCAATACCCTCTCCAATTTGCTCACGTATCTCGTGAGCTTGCCCATTTTGCTCGTCGTGCTCGCTCTGCATGGCCGTCCTCCGACGACGGCGGTGCTGGCATTTCCCCTGCTGGTTCTCTTTCAGGGAATCATGCTGGTCGGCCTTGGGCTCGCGATCGCGACGCTGAATGTTTTCTATCGGGATGTGGGGCACCTTACGAGCGTGGCGCTCTCTCTCCTATTTTATTTGATCCCGATCTTCTATCGCCCGTTGAAACTTGGCGCGGCCTACTCCGGACTGCTCCTATGGAATCCGATCGCCCGCTTGATCCAGAGTTATCGCGAGATTTTTTTCTATCAGCGTGCGCCGGACTGGGAATCGATGGTTTATTGCAGCGTCGCCAGTCTTGTCGTCGCCGGCGCGGGATTTTGGATTTACCGCCTTCAACGGCCGCACGTCATGGATGCTCTCTAACGGCGATGCCTATCGTGTTGACAGTCGAGGACGTTTCCAAGCGATTCTATCTCCGGGGCAGGCGGCCGACGACGCTCCGCGAGCTCGCCACGACTTGGATGAGCGGCCGTTATCAAAAGAGCCGGACGTTATGGGCGCTGCGCGACGTAAGTTTTTACATGGAGAAGGGAGACGTGCTCGGCATCATCGGTCACAACGGCGCGGGCAAGAGCACGTTGCTGCGGCTGTTAAGCGGGTTGGGGCAGCCCACTTCCGGACGGATTCATCGTAGCGGGATCGTCAGCGCTTTGCTCGAACTTGGCACCGGGTTTCATCCGGATCTCACCGGACGCGAGAATATTCTGACCGCCGGTCTGCTCAACGGCTTGACGACGCGGCAAGTGCGGTCGGGAGAAGAAGAAATTATCGCCTTCGCCGAACTGGAGGACTTCATCGATCAACCGGTGCGCACGTATTCCAGCGGAATGTATTTGCGACTGGCCTTTGCCGTGGCCACGCACTTCGACCCGGAAATTTTGATTCTCGACGAGATCTTGGCGGTCGGCGACGCCCGTTTCCAACAGAAATGTCTCGAACGGCTGCTCGCGTTCCGAAAAGCGGGCAAGACCCTGATCCTCACCTCGCACGACTCCGCGCAGATCGAGACATTATGCGATGAGGTCCTCGTGCTGGAAGAAGGCCGGGTGGCGATGCAAGGCGAGCCGGAAGACGCGGTGCGTTGTTACCATGATTTAATGCGCCAACGAACGGAAAAGCGCGCGGCCGTGCTCTCCGGGGAAGCGCTGTCGCCGAGCCTCGCGGTCGCAGAGGGCAGCCGCCAGGGAACGCAGGAGGCCGCCATCTCCGACGTGCGCTTCTACGATGCCGAGGGGCGGGCCGTCTCCTCCGTGCAATGCGGCGAAGGCCTGACGATCGAACTGGAATACCGCTTGATGAAACCGCTGCCCGACATGGCCGTGACTCTAGGCATCTACAACGAGGCGCACGTGAACTGCTTCGAAGTCGCTGTTTCCTCGGCCCAAGCCGCGTTCGGTAACTTATCCATCACCGGCGTGCTGCGCTGCCGTTTTCCCGAGCTGCCCCTCCTCGCCGGGCGGTATTATATCAATGTCGGGTTGTATCCCCCCGACTGGGACTTTGTGTACGACTATCATTGGGAAATGCACTGCTTGGAAATTCTTAGCCGACCCGACGCCCAGCTCGAAGTGTCCGGAGTCGTTTCGCTCGGTCCGGTCTGGTCCCTGCTCACGGACGACCAGATCACGGAGCGGAGAACGCATACTCAGTAGGCGTGAAATAAACGATGGCTACGGCCGTTCTCGACCTTGACCTCAACCGGCTTCCGGCCGAAATCACCGGTCTGGAAAACTACGGGCGCGCGCTGGTTCTCATCCGGCTGAACGGCAGGCCTGTCGGTAAGGTATCGCTGCCGGTCGCCGGCGGGCGTATCGGCGGCGCCGAGCTCCGTACCACGCTGATCGACGCAGGCGGTACGCTCCTCTGGGAACGCTGGCTTCATGACCGTCTCGAGTGGGACGAAAGACGGTCGGCGCCTCCGGCGGTGACCGTAGCGATATGCACCCGCGACCGGACTGAGGATCTCGGCCGGTGTCTCGATGCGCTCATGCGCATGCCCGACGACGGGCAGGAAGTGCTGGTGGTCGACAACTGTCCCTCGACCGAGGCGACACGCCGTCTCGTGGAGAGTTGCAATGGCGTTCGCTACGTGCGCGAGGATCGCCCGGGCTTGAACGCCGCCCGTAACCGCGCGCTCAGCGAGGCGCGCCACCCGATCGTCGCCTTTACCGACGACGACGCCGTGCCGGATCGGGGATGGCTGCGCGCGCTCGCGTCGAACTTCGATCAGCCGCTTACTCTGTGCGTCACGGGGCTGACCATGCCTATGGAGCTGGAAACCGCGGCCCAAGAGTGGTTCGAGCGCCACAATCCTTTCGGCAAAGGCTTCAAGCGCACCGTCTTCAAGGGAATTCAGGCCGATCCGTTACGAGTGGGGCGAGTCGGCGCGGGAGTCAACATGGCGCTCCGGAAAACGGCGCCGGAGCTGATCGGGTTTTTCGACGAGGCGCTGGACGCCGGGACCATGACTCGCTCCGGCGGCGATCACGAAATGTTCTCGCGCATCCTGATGGCCGGATACGACATCGTCTACGATCCGGCGGCGCTGAGTTGGCACCGCCACCGGCGCACCTGGGAAGAGCTGCGCCAAGCGCTCTATGGCTACGGCACGGGCGCCTACGCATTCATGACCCGGAGGCTCTTGACCGAGGGCGAGCTGGGCGCGCTGGGTCTCGCCTGGGAGTGGTTCCACGTTCAACAGCTTCCGGATCTGATCCACGCGCTTCTCAGGCGGCCGGGCAGCATGCCGCTGGACCTCATCGTGGCCGAGCTACGCGGCTGTATGGCCGGACCGCGCGCCTACTTTGCTTCCCGTAAGCGCCTCCGTGCCAGAGCCGGATGAAGATGAGAGAATCTACGCCGACCGTCAGTGTGGTTATCCCTACGCATAACCGCAGCGCCGCGCTGGGGCGAACCCTCGACGCCCTGGCGACTCAAACCTACCGGCTCAACCTCATAGAGGTTCTCGTGGTGGCCGATGGCTGTTCGGACGACACCGGAAAAGTGCTCGGTCGCTACAGCCCGCCTTTTAAGCTTCGCGTCGTCGAGCAGGAGGGGCAGGGTCCCGCCGTCGCCCGCAACCACGGCGCAACGTTGGCTACGGGGCGTCTGCTCGTCTTCCTCGACGACGATATTCAAGCGGCGCCACAGTTGATCGAGACCCATGTCCGCGCTCACCAAAAACAACCAGGCCAGGTGGTGATCGGCTATCTACCGCCGGTCCTTCAGGTGCAAACCGGCTTCTTCCGCCTCTCGCTCCGGGCCTGGTGGGAGAACAAGTTCACCATGATGAGCGAGCCCGGCCACCGTTATACCTTCCGCGATCTGCTGAGCGGCAACTTCTCGCTCGAAGCGGAGATGTTCGCCGCGATCGGCGGATTCGATCCCGCGCTTTACTGCCATGAGGACTACGAGCTTGGCATCCGCTTGATCAAAGCCGGCGCGTCTCTGACTTTTGCGCCCGAGGCACTAGGCTATCACTACGAGATAACCCAGATGAGCCGTTCATTCAGGCGCAAGTACGACGAAGGACGCGCCGACGTGCTGATAGGCCGCCGCCACCCGGAGCTGCGACCGGCGCTTCCCCTGGCCCGCGCCGGCTCATGGTCCAGGTTGAACTACGTTCTGCGCGCGGCCGCGTTCGCGTGGCCGGCGTCCGAGAGCTTGTTCGCCGCCGGTTCCGGCTTTGCCCTCAGGATATTTGAGCGATTGCGGATGCGCGATCTCTGGCGAAGACTTTTGGACAACATGCTCGACTATTGGTACTGGCGCGGCGTCGCGAAAGAAATCGGCACCGAGCGGGCGCTGGCCGACTTTCTCCACAGCGCTCCGTCGCGAACCGATGGCGATGGTTCCGAGATCGAGATCGACCTCCGCGACGGTTTAGAGGCGGCGGAGCGGCGCTTGAGCGAGGAGCGGCCGGCGAGCGTCCGCATCCGCTATGGACGCCAGGCGGTCGGCCGCATCCCTCCCCGGCTTGACGCCGAACGGCTCAGCGGCGCGCATCTTCGAGCGATACTAGCAACCACGATGGCCTGGCCGCTCCTCAACGCGCTGACGTTGGAAAAAGCGACCGGCCGGGACACGGCCCAATTCTGGCCGTTTGCCGATTCGCTTTGTCGGTCCTCGGAGTCTGTTTATGCCGATGAAAGTATTGGATCTTGAGATCTCGGAAGAGATCAAGCCCATCTGGGGCATGGAGGGATACGACGGGCTATTGGTCCTGGCGCGCTATCACCGGCTGCCGGTCGGGCAGGCCGTTATCACCGGTCTGCGCCATCCGGTAGTCTCGGTGGAGCAGTTGAAAGCCGCCATCGATAAGCTCGCCGGGGATCTCATGCCGAGCGTTTTAGGGAGACAATTCTCCAGTGAGACCGCTGCCGAAAGTCCGTCGACGCCGATCAGCGTCGTGGTCTCAGCCGATCAGAGCAGCCGGCTCGAGCTATGCCTCCAGGCTCTTTTGGCGCAGGACTACTCCAACCATGAGATCATCGTGGTGGACAACACGCCGCGCGGCGATCATGCCCCGCTCGCAGGCGGCCATCCGGTCCGCTACGTGCGCGAAGGGCGGCCGGGTCCGAACCGTGCGCGCAATCGCGGCATCGCCGAGGCGCGTTACGATGTAATTGCATTCACGACCGGCGGCGCGCGTCCGGACAGCGGCTGGCTCAGGGCGATCGCTTGCGCCTTTACCGACCCGCAAGTGACGGCAGTGACCGGGGCCGTCGCCGCCTCTGAATTGGAAACTGCGGCGCAGGTTCGCTTTGAGTTCAGATACGGCTTGCGGCACCGTTTGCGCCGTCGAACTTTTCGGCGCGACGGGCTCACGGATCGAGAATTGCTTTGGGCGCGCGATTTCGGCAGCGGCGTCAACATGGCCTTCCGCCGCGACCTTTTTGCCGCTATGGGTCCGTTTGACGTAGCGCTCGACTCCGATTCGCCCGGCGGCGGCAGCGGCGATATCGAGATGTTGCACCGCCTCCTTGCGCGCGGGCGCACGTTGGTCTATGAGCCCGCGGCTCTGGTTTGGCATACCCACGTGCGGGATGAGGCTTCGCTACGGCGGCTGATCTACAACAACGGCCGCTCTTTCGGGATCTACCTCCTTACCTGCGCGCGCAACCGCACAGTGAGTTCGACCTCGATATTGCGGTTCGCGATCCGTAATTGGCTGGGCGGGTGGCTGGCGCGAAACCTGTGGCGGCCGGGTGATTTCTCCCGGCGTCTGTCTGCTATCGAACTGGCGGGGGCCTTGCTGAGCCCGCTGATGTACGTCAAGGCGCGAGTGCACGCGAGAAAGGTCACGCTATCAGAAGTGCGGAGGCCTTAACGTGTACGTTTCTATCGTCATCCCCGCACGCAATGCCGCGGAGACCATCGCCGAGACGCTTGAGTCTGTTCGCTCTCAGACCTCTCCAGACTGGGAGGTGATCGTCGTCGACGACGGGTCGAGCGACGCGACGGCGGCCGTTGCTAGTTCCTTCGCTCCACAAGACTCCCGGATCCGTGTTGTAAGCCGTCCGCCCCAGGGCGTATGCGCGGCGCGCAATACAGGCATCGACCTTGCCCGGTTCGATTGGCTGCTTTTCCTTGACGCCGACGATTGGCTCACCCCTACGTTCCTAGAGCGGATGACGCGGGAGCTCGCTCAGAACCCGAGCCTCGACGCGGTTCACTGCCGTTGGAGCCGGGTTGCTCCCGATGGCACGCTGTGCGGCGGCGATCAGTTCTCCGACGAGGTAGGAGACTTGTTCGATTTGTTCGCCTGCACCTGCGCCTTTGCAGTCCACGCGTGCATCGTCCGCAAGTCGCTCGTGGAGGCTGTCGGGGGCTTCGATACCTCGCTCCGTATTTGTGAGGACTGGGATCTCTGGCAGCGAATCGCCAGGACCGGCGCGCGCTTCGGCGCGATTCAGGAGGTGCTTGCGCTCTATCGCATGAGACCGGCCTCGGCTTCGGTCGACGGCCCGCGGTTTCTTGCCGACGGTTTGCGTGTGATTATGCGCGGGCACGCGCCCGACCCGCGCGTGCCCAATCCACACCCCGCGCACGCGAGCGGCAGATCGGCGAGCCATATCGATAGGGTCAAGTTTAGCCTCGCCTGCTGGGCTGCCGGTCTGATGCTCGGCAACGGCGAGGATGCGACGCTGTTGCTCGAAACCCTGCGCGCGGCGCGCGATCCGACGTTCGATGCAAACGAGGCCGCGGAAAGCATTTTCCAAGCTGCGCCGCTTCCCACGTGTCGCTTGCCCACCGCCTGGATCGAGCTGTGGCCCAGTATCGAGCGGGGTCTCGACGCATTTCTAAGTGCTCTCGAGAGCCAAACGCTGGCGCCGAAGCTGGCTCGCCGCGCGCGCAAGCTTCTGGAGTGTCGGGTTATCGAAGAAACAACGGGCCCGAGGCCGCTGGCTTTTGGGACGACCTATGCCGTCCGCGTCGAGATCACCGGACCGATAGTCGACATTCATCCTCCCGCATCGGCCGAGTCCCTTCTGTGCGCTATCGACTGTGAGGGGGGTTGCCTCGGCATGCTCCATCTCCCCGTCTGCGATGGCTTTGTGCCTCGCGCCGTCCTGGCCGACGCCATCGCGGCGGAATTTGCGTGGCAGATTCTTGGGCGTTTCTTTGAGCGTACTATCTATCGGGATCTCGCCGTGGAGCGGTCGCCGGAGGGCGTGTCCATCCGACGGGGGACGCTGGTGCTCGGCGAGGGCATTCCTCCTGATTCTAAGGACGAGCGTGACTTCTGGTCGGAAGCGCACGATCGGATCGGCTGGGTAGTATTCTTACAGGAGATCTGGGGACGCCCCGACTGGCCGGACGCGCGCTTCTATGAACCTCCGGCGGAGAAAGAAGAAGCTCCTCGTCGCTCCGCTGAGGACGGCTGGCTCGTAGCCGAGGTCAGCGAGGATCTTTCCAGTGTGGATATCTCTCGCCCCGAACTGGCGGCGGTCCTCACGGTGGGAGGAGCCGCCCTCGGAGTCGTGACCGTTCCGGTCAAAGAGAATGCCGTCCATGCCGAGGAGCTGCGCGCGGCGCTTAATGTCGCGAGCGGTTTTGAATTGTGCCGGGCGGCGGTCCGGGAGGGTTTGTTGGGTCAGCCGTTTGCGAACGGCGCATCGCTCCGCGGCCGTCTCGCCGCCGCGGCGGCCTCGCAGCATACTGAAAACGTCGCCGCTCTCGCATCCGCAGAGCTCATAAGGACAGACAATAATTTCATGACGATCCCCGCGCTCGCGGCCGTCACGGAACGCGCCCTCCACCGTGCTCTATCGTTGGGCGAGCCGTGCTTAGTGCTCGGCCGGCGCGCTCCCGAAACAATGGGCACAAGCGCCTCGCGCCGGGCCGCACTTCCCGCCGCCGCGGCGCGTGAACTCCTCGACGCCGCTTCCTTCAGCGGCGAGCCGGCGATTCGGATCCCGCGAGGGGACAATGGGCCGAAACACGTGATTTACACGCCCGATCTCATCTGCCTTTCAGGCCAGAGCGCGCAAGCGTCTACAACAACCATGCCCCAATCTGCCACGGCACAAGCGGCGCAAAATGCCGGCCATATGCGGCATTATTTCGAGGGTCTCTTTGCCGCACATCCCGACCCGTGGAAATACACCAGTCCCTACGAACAGACCAAGTACGAGCAGACCTTGGCATTGCTTCGCCGCCGGCGGCTGCGGCGCGCGCTCGAGTTGGGCTGCGCTGAAGGCCACTTCACCAGTCAGCTCGCTCCCCGCGTCGGCAGTCTTCTAGCCGCCGATATTTCCCGAGTCGCTCTCGATCGGGCGGCCAAACGCTGCGCCGGTCTGAAAAATGTCCGCTTCAGGCAACTCAACATCACGACGGAACCGCTGCCGGGCCCGTTCGATCTGATTGTATGCAGCGAGGTATTCTACTACTTTGGCTCGTTGCCGGCGGCTGAGGCGGTTGCCCGGAAGCTTGCCGCCGCGCTCGTGCCCGGCGGCCACCTGCTCACAGCTCACTCGAATCTGGTGGTCGATGAACCCGACAAGCCCGGTTTCGACTGGGATTGCCCTTTCGGCGCCAAGGTCATCGGCGAGACACTTGCCGCCACCCCTTCTCTCAGGCTCGTGAAGGAATTGCGCACACCGCTTTATCGCATCCAACTTTTTCGGCGGGATCGCCGAGCGTGGTTCGGCTTTCACAGAAAGAATCCGCAAGTGATCGAGCTCGCCGAACAGCCGGCGCCGCTTCCGGCCGAGGTCGCGGCGCATTTTCTCTGGCAGGGCGGAGCGCCGCTGCGCGAGCAGGCTGCGCCGGCGGCCGGCACCGACCGCCTCCCGATTCTCATGTACCACCGCGTCGCGCCGACGGGCGCTACCGCCATGAGCGCCTACCGCGTGACGCCGGAGAACTTTGAGGAGCAGCTTCGTTACCTCTGCGACGCCGGATACTACAGCATCGGCCTGGAAGACTGGCAGGCGGCAGCGGCAACAAGAATGCCGCTTCCGGGCAAGGCCGTGCTCATCACGTTTGACGACGGCTATCGCGACTTTCTCATATACGCGTGGCCTTTATTAAAACGGTATGGATTTTCGGCCACCGTTTTTCTTGTGGCAGAGAAGATCGGGAGGTCAAATTCCTGGGACAGCGCCTTTGGTGAAGAAGTGCCGCTGCTCGGATGGCAGGAGATCCGGCAGCTTCGGAGCGAAGGGGTCGAGTTCGGCTCCCATTCGGCCACGCACCGTCCACTGACAGGGCTTTCGGTGACGGACGTTGTCCGGGAAGGCGCTCGCTCCCGGGTTATTCTCGAACGCGAGCTCAAAACCCCGATTCGAGCTTTTGCCTATCCGTACGGCGACGTCGATGCGGTGGTGCAGCATCTGATCGGAGCTTGCGGCTACGTTTTCGGTTTGTCGTGCCAGGAGGGACTGAGCAGTTTTCAGGATCCTTTACTTATGCTCCCGCGCATCGAAGTAACCGGGGCAGGCGGCATGGGGGATTTCGTCAGCCAGCTCGAATGACCGCCGGCAACCTCAACCTGATGGGAAAGCATTTTCCACGCCGCGTTATTGGAATAGTCAAGCCTACTCAGTTTTTTATTTAACCGGGGTTTTGTTTTTTGCGGCGCGGTAGTGGGATATGACCGCGCGTAAAAAATGCTTCGGATTGAAAACCGTCGAGATCTGTCGACGGCGTATGAGGTACATGAAAGTTTCGAAATAGGGTCCGAGTCCTCCCTGCGACTCGGCGTAAAGCATGCTCCAGACCTGCTGACCGAGGGCCGCGTGCGTCTGCTCCTCCTCCGCGGCCGAGAGCTTCAATTCTTCGGCGTTATCGATCATCTTCTGAAGCACCATAAGTTGATAGCGGTTGAACTGCGACATGTGCCGGCGGTGCGTCGCGTTGTTTTCATGAACCCGCTTGCGCGCGACAACCACCGGAAAATAGGCGAAAGATCCGATTCGGGAAAGCCGGAGGAAAAGGTCTCGATCCTCCGCGCTTTTAATGTCTTCGTCAAAGAGCCCGATTTTTTCCCCGGCGCTCTTTAAAAGCAAGGATGCGCTCGGAGCGATATAGTTGCCCCACAGCAAACTGCTATATACGGGGCCGCGCAAGAGACGGAGTCCATCGGCTTGCTCGTCGTATTCGACGCCCTCGATCCGGGTTCCCGCAAAGACACTGCCTTTGATAATGCGCTCAGAATCGAAATACAGGGCATCGCCGAAGCTTAGCAGAATATGCGGATTGTTCTTGAAGGCTCGTTCGAGCAGCTCCAGATGAAACGGGAAAAAGAGGTCGTCTGCATCCAGTAGAGCGATTAAGTCTGTTTTCGCATAACGGATACCCGCGTTGCGGGCGGCGGAGACGCCGCGATTGTCTTGTTGCAGCACATGGAGCTCGCCATGGTACTGCTGTTCCCACTTACGGATACAATCGACGGTGCGATCAGTGGAGCCGTCATCGACGACGATGATCTGATCCGGACGACGGGATTGACCGGCGACGCTGTCAAGCGCTTCGCCGATGAAGAGTTCGGCATTATAAGCGGGAATGATCACGGCAATGCTGTAGTCTTTCATCGCCTTCTCACGAAAACAGCCAGAAGATTCTTCCAGTAGCTCATTCTGGAAGGATGACGCAAGACAGATTGGGCCGCCGCTGCGATCGCACGCCCCCTCTCCCCGCGGGTGCGATGGTAATACATATTTTGCGCAAAAAGAAACGCTAACTTGCGCCGGATCAGGGTCCGATAGGGTCGAAAGTGAGGATCTCTGAGGAGCATGCGCAGGGCGACGATGTACCAGTAGGCCGGAGGCCCCTCCCGGCGGGAAACGCTCGAAGGGTGATCTCGATATAGCGCGACGACCTCCGGGACAAAGTAAAAGTCCGTATGGCGAGCGAGCCTGATCCATAAATGATGATCTTCGTAATTCCCCAGCAAAGCTTCGAATCCACCGACGCGCAGCAGGAGAGCTTTTTTAGCCAATACGGTGCTGGTCCAACCGAGACTCATCTGCAGAAAGTCAGGAACGGGTTTTACCAGCTTTAATACCGCGCCGGATTCACAGGCGTGACGGAGCCGAGGGTGATCCACGGATCGAGTCTTGAAAAATCCTTCCGCGTCGGAAGTTCCGTCCTGGCGCAGGCGTTTAAAATCCGCGCCGATCCATTGAGCTTCCGGATGAGTATCGAGTACACGCCAACGGGTTTGCAGTGCGCCGGGAACCCACACGTCGTCGGCATCCAAAAAAGCTATCCACTCTCCGCGAGCCTCGGCAATTCCAAGATTACGCGCCGCAGCGGCGCCCAGGCGGCCCGGGTTATCGATCACGCGCACTCGAGGATCAGCCGTCCGCCAATACGAGAAACACTCGAGAGTGCTCGAGTCGGTGCTGTGGTCGTTGACGACGATTACCTCTGCTTGGTCGCCGAACCCTTCCTGCTGCAACACGGATTCGATTGCATCGCTCAAATATTGGCCGTAGTTCCGGCAAGGCACCACGACGCTCAAACGACACTCAGCCATGTGGCTCTAGTAGCTTTACCTATGGGCTTGTGTCAAACGGCAAAGAGAAGACAAGCGGAAGCTCGACGATACCACGCTCGAAGCGCAAGAGAAAAAGTTTTGAAGAGTCTCGGGACCAGGATCTCGCCGATCTTGCCGCTTACTATTCGAGCCTGAAGTAGAGAGAATTTCCAATCGAAACGACCGCTCTGTTGACCATCTGCGCCTGGAGGAACCCGGCGGCTGAGTAAATGTCTCGAAAGATCGCGGGCACACGCTAGGAGATCGCTTGCGAACGCCGATTATACGGTAGCTTGGCCAGGAGCATTGCCATGCCGCAAGTATTGGTGATCCCGGCAAACATCAGACCGGCGCCCACAAAGCCGCTGAGCAGGAGGAACCATGGCGAAACCGCAGCCCCCAGAACCGTGCCGAGGAGCACCAGGGTCCCTGCGACAATCTGCACCTGGCGCAGCAGGCTTATAGGGGCGTTCGGATTATACTCCACTGCATAGCCGGCACCCTTCCACGCCTGCAGACCTCCCTTCAGGTTGTAGACTTGGGCAAAACCGGCCGCCAAAAGTTTTCGACCTGCCTCAGCGGAACGCGTCCCAGTCAGACAGTGCAGCACGACTTTCTTGTTAGGTTCTCGTGGCACCTGTGCTGGGTTGAAGCTGGAAAGGGGCACCAGCCGAGCCCCCAGGATGCGCTCCCCGGCGTGCTCCGACGGCTCGCGCACATCCACGAGGACCGCTTCCCCTTTGTCCATCCATGCTTTCAGGAGCATCGGGTCAATTTCCTCTAAACGGTTTTCTGCTGTTACGTTCACGGTATCCCTCCCTGTGTGCCGGTCATCATTCTTAAGAGTACCTGATCTACTGGCCGGTGGGAACGAAAATCCCATGAAAATCCGCGTTCACTTGGTCGCCCAGTTTCACAACGCGTAGAAGCTTCCGATTGGCCACATCGATAATCCCAATTCCCGGGGTTTCACCCACTGTGGCATGGGGAATGGTCGGCGCCGGTTTTGGTCCCCGCAGGGTCACGTACGCCAAGCTATGATCCGGCGCAAACATAATGAGATCGGGTGTCTTGCCGACAAACTCAATGACAGTGGGCTGCTGGCCCGGCTTGCGAATGGCAGCAAGGGGATGGATCGTAATATTACTGCTGACGCGATGCACGATCCAAAGCGCATTGCGCGGCGCGTCAATAGCAATCCCGTGCGAATCCCGTCCGAATTTTGACAGATCGTGCGTCGCGATCAGCTTCGGCTCTCCGGCGACGTCGAACACGTACAACCAAGATGATTTCTCATTTCCGGCAGTCACGTAGAGTTCCTCTCCCGAGCGAGAGGCGGCGAAACCGCATCCGTTTTCGGCGATCTCGTTCTTTCCCCATCCCTTGGCGACCCTCCACGCCTGCAGGTCTATCACTGCCAGGCCGCCATTAAAGAGCGTCGTCAGCATGTAGCGACCGTCTTTCGAGAACCCGACGCAAACGGGGCGCCGGCTCGGGTAGAGTTTGGTGTCCGCCAGCGCGGGCGCCGCTTTCAGATCGAGAAACCGTGCGCTCTCCCATTTAGAACCGTTGCGCACGATCTCAGTGATGGTCTCGCCCCGATCCGGTTTTCCGTCCGGAGCGGCGGCCTGCGGGCCGATGTTCGAAACGTAGATCCGCTCTGGATGCGCCGGGCTCGGCTGCGCGGCATGGGGCGCTTTTCCAACGCCGGGAATGACCGCCTTCACCGCGCCATCCTTGCCGTCTAATACAGTGACGGAATTGGAGACCGTACTGGTAACGTACACATAGGGATCCTTGGGCACGCCCCAGAGCATGTGTGGTCGCTTGGCGTCGCCGAGCGTCTTTCCATCGATCGTTTTGAGAGTTTTTCCTTCCGGGTCCAAGATATATATCTTGTCGTCATTCTGATCGGCCGCCCAGACCTCATAGTGGGTAGACTTCTGCTGCATCAGCGCGCATCCAACGGTCAGTAGGAGCAGACCCAGACCAGCGAGTATGGACAGATTTTTTTGCATTGTTCTATTCTCCCTTCGGGTTCGTTAGCCTAGTACAAATTCACGAGTCCGTAAAGTAGAAGAAGTCGTGGTGGCTATTGATCGGAATAGTCGGAACTTTTCGACGATCTGGGCGCCGCGATTTTTCTTCCTGATGTGGTCGGATGGCAGGGAGCCGTGTGTAGCGTCATCGCCGTGATGCTGATTTGGTATCTGCTGACGGGTTGGAACGAGCAACGCAAACGATTTGGTCGAGCAGCCTAAGCGCCTTCGCCCGCTTCTTCGCGGTAGAGCTTAAGCGCCTCGAGGACCGGCACGTCGCTCATGGAAAATAGAATCGCTTCTTTGTCTTTGGAGCGGTTCTGGTGGCTGTGCCAGCTCCACAGCGGCACGACGAAGCAATCGCCCTGGTCCCAATCGTATCGTTGTCCGTTGATGAAAGTTGTGCCGCTTCCCCGGAATGCGTGATACACCGCGCTGTTGTTATGCCGGTGCGTCCTGGTCGCTTCGCCGGGCCTGAGCATCTGGATGCCGCAGGAGAGCGTCGGCATGGTATGACCGCCGTCGGGATTGACGTACTCCAGCGCGACGCCGTCGAACGGACTAGCCGGACTCGCGCTCAGACTCTTCAGGCTTTCGTACGTGTCCTTCCATTTGTAGACCAGGTTGTAGCTCGACCGATCGGAGGATTTTTCCCAAACCGGTCGCGTCGCGCCGACTCGCGGCGCGGTGGTCGCGGAAATTTTCTTGATCGGCTGGACGCCGCCGGGATACGGCTCCCAGGTGATGCATTGCAGCGAGAAGAGCAGCGGATTGTCCAAACCGTCCAGCCAGACGATCGGCCCGGCGTCGTTGTGGTGGCCGTGCCACGTCATCGAAGGCGTGAGGATCAGGTCGCCTTCTTCCATCGGCAGTTTTTCTCCTTCGACGACGGTGTACGCGCCGCCACCTTTGACGATGAAGCGGAACGCCGCGAAGTTGTGCCGGTGGGCGTGCGCCACTTCGCCGGGCTTCAAAAGCTGCATGGTCATCAGCATCGTGTGCGTCGTCGAGCGCTGGCGGCGGTTTTTTAAATCCAGGAATGCCGGATTGACCAGACGGAGCACGCGCCGCTCGGCTTTGCCGTCGAGCCCGTGCATCTCGCCGACCGTCTTGATCGCGCCGTAGAGATCGTCCCACTTCCATAGATGCGGCAGCACCGACGTGTGAGGGTCCTTGCTGTAGGTCGCGCGGTCCGCCTCGGACGTCTCCGACCAAAGCCCCTCGACGCCGAGCTTATGGAGCTTCTGGTCCAGGTCGCGCAACTCTTGCTCTTCCGACATCGTTCGGCTCCTGAGAGATTCTTCGCTGCGTGCAGAATGACACAAGAGAGACTGTCATCCTGATGAACGAAGTGAAGGACCTCTCTTCTTATGGCATTTTAATGCCCAACTCTCTCTGCGCTTCGCGCAAGGGCGCGAGATCGATAACCTCACTCACGGGAACGTCTTTGGTGAGCTTCAGCTCCGTCTTGGCCTGATCGATCACGAGCTTCAATCCTTCCTGCGGGATGTTGCCGTCGGCGTTGAAGACTTTCACCGTGGAGTCGTAGGAGGCCAGCGCCTGCTCGCGGTCGACCCGGCCCCATTCGACCAGGACATTGACCGCGCCGTTCTTGTCTTCGCGGATGAAGCGGTTGGCGCGGATAAGGGCCTTGACGATCTTTTTGACCTCCACCGGCCTTTCTTTGATGCTCTTTAGATTGGCGCCTACGCCGATGAACGGGAAACTAAAAACCTCGTACGCCCTCAGAAGCACGTTAAATCCCATCTGTTTTCCCAGGGCGTCCCCGGGCGGGGCGATCACTGCTACATCGACCAGACCTTCCTTTAACGCGGCCAGACGCGCTCGATCCGGCCCCAGGGCGATGAACTTGAGATCTTTCTCCGTGTCTAGGCCAAAAGATTTCAACATCATGCGACCCGCCACCTCGTCCGTGCCGCCGAAGTTGCCGATGCCGACGGTTTTCCCTTTAAGCTCTTTGCCCGATTTGTACTCGGGCTTGGCAACCAAAGCGTGGGTCGAACCGTCCAGGAGGCTTGCGAGAGCGCGCATGGGCATGCCCCGAAGCGCGCCGCGCACGACCGAGCCGAAGAGCAGAGTGTAGCCGATATCTCCGGTCACGAGGGCGGTTACGATATTCGGCACGTTCATGCGAATGATCTCTACGTCCAGGCCCTCGTCTTTGAAAAACCCCTTTTTCAGAGCCACTTGTGACGGGAGAAAAGACATGTTGGGGTTGGTGACGGCGACGCGGATTTTTTCGGCAGCGTCGAGCGCCGGCCCGGACGCCGACAGGAAGAAGGCGATAAGAGCCAGGCGGCAAATTGTTTTCATGACGTTATTCATGCCGCGCGGCTTGCCCGCAGCACCTCGTCCATGCGGCTTTTGACGCCGCGCTTGGCCAGTTCTTCCTCGAACATCTTCCGGATGCGCGGCTCTTCGTCGTCGTACTCGATCTGATCCCCGCCCTGCTTGACGCTCTCAGCCGTGCCCCATTGTTTGCGGAGGCCGGGAAATTTCCTGCTGCTGAAGGGCTTCAGCGCCAGGTATCTCGCCGGCTCGTTGCCGACGTTGAAGTGTTGGTGAAACCAGCGCTCGGGCGGAACCAGGAGACTGCCCGCGCGCCAGTCGTATCGCTGGACCTCCTTGCCCTCGGGCCACATGACGGAAAAGCCTTCGCCTTTGAGAATGATCACGTGAGCGCCCGCGCCGTGGCGATGCGCTTTCTTGTACGTGCCGACGGGAAACTGCGAGATGTGCGCCGACATGACGTTATTGGCCATTTCGAGCAGCGTCATCTTACCGCCGGCGCCGCGTTCTTTTCTTTCGATCAGCTCGAAGCTCCTCACGTCGCGGATGAAGTTGGTATCGCGGTAGTGCTCCGACAACGCCTTCACGTTGCCGCTGAAATAATTTTCCTCGCCGTCGTAACGATCGGTGAACGGGTAGTCACAGTTGAAGACGAAGTCGATGTTGTGAAAGAGATTCAGGACCGTTGGAGCATTCGTCATGGCGAGAAGACGAACCGGCTTGTCGCCCGCCCCGTTGAAATGCTGGTGCCAGGTGTTGAGCGGGGGCGAGAAGAGCGAGCCTTGCTGCCATTCGAAGGTCTGCTTCTTCTTGCCATCGCGCCAGACCGTCGTTGCGCCACGGCCGCTGACGACGAAGACAAGCTCCTCGAACATCTTCTTCTGCGGGTTGAGAGATTTTCCGGGAGGGATCTCCGCGATGTAGCAGTCGTTGACTCCCTCCGTGCCTTCGAGATTGAGATAGGCGCCGAGACCTCCGACGCGATTCCACGGCGCCAGCTCCACTTTGCGGATGTCCTCGATGTGAAAGGCGCGGATCACGGGCAGGCCTTCTTTCTCCAGGAACTGCTGGTAGGTGGTCTTGAAACCCAATTCGTTCATCGTTTTCCGCTCGGCCATAGTTTCTCCCGTTTGCCGCTTTCACATGTCTAATACGCCCATGAGACGGCAGTCAAGGCGCGCTGTGGCGTCGGCGGGCTCGACGCGCTAAGATTTTCTCGTGACCCCGAGCAAATTCAAATTCCGCGTGGGCGAAAAAGCGGGCGAGGTTTCTGCGCTGCTGCTGCGGCCGGATCATGCGCGGGCTCTCCTCGTCCTCGCGCACGGCGCCGGCGCGGGTATGCAGCATAAATTCATGGAAGAGATCTCACAGAAGCTCGCGAGCCAAGGCGTTGCGACGTTGCGCTATCAATTTCCGTACATGGAGAAGGGGAATAAGGCGCCGGATTCGGAGGGAACGCTCACCGAGACCGTGCGCGCGGCCGTCGCCGCAGCGAAAAAACACGCTGGCGACCTGCCGCTCTTTGCCGGCGGCAAGTCGATGGGCGGCAGAATGACTTCCCTGGCTGCGTCGAAGACGCCGCTCGACAGCGTGCGCGGGCTCGCCTTCTTCGGCTTTCCGCTCCATGCCGCAGGCAAGTCTTCGGCTGCGCGCGGCGAACACCTAATGAATGTTGCCGTGCCCATGCTTTTTCTCCAGGGCTCGCGCGACGCGCTCGCCGATCTCAAGCTCCTCAAGCCGCTGTGCAACCGTCTCGGCAAGCGCGCGGAGCTTTTCGTCTTCGACGGCGGCGACCATTCGTTGCACATGCTGAAAAGCTCGGGACGAAGCGACGACGAGGTGCTCGACGAAGCTGCGCAGACAGCCGCGTCTTGGGCATCACGTTTGACAGCGTGAGGCAGGGTCATGTCCGACCTTTCGCTCGAAGCTTTGGCACAGACGTTTCAACGGTTCGCGCGTGAAGAGGTTCGCGACGCTTCGCCGCTTTATGAAAAGCTGTCTTTATCTATCGCAGAAGATCCGGAGATATTGGCGCTGGCGGCCCATGCGCGAAACGGCGAGAGGATTCCAAATCTTTTTTTTGCCGCCGTTCAATTTCTTTTGCTGAACGGAATCAAACATCCGGTTTCGGTGTTTTTTGAGATCGCTTGTGGCCCTTCGGCCTCGGTTGAAGATCCCTACCCTGAGTTCCGCTCTTTTGTCTCGAATACGACGAGGAAATTCGCGGGCTGATCGCGGTCGGACTGGTACAAACCAACGAGGTCAGCCGCCGCGCTTTTTTGGCGCCTGCTTTCGTTTTTATCTCGCGTCAAGGACAAGGCCATCCGCTTTATCTCGTCGAGATCGGCGCCAGCGCCGGACTGAACCTTTTGTGGGACCGTTACGGCTACATATATGGAGACATCCACCGGGGCGGCGATTTAAATTCGCCGGTACAAATCAGATGTGCTCTGAGAGACAGCAGGCCGCCGCCGATTCCGGAAATATTTCCGGAAGTCGCCGGCCGCATCGGATTAGATCGCGTGCCGATCGAGACGAGCGATCCGGATGCGATTTTATGGCTACAGGCGTTGGTTTGGCCGGAGCAAGTCGAGCGGGCTGAGTTGCTGAAACGCGCGATTCAAATCGCCCGGCAAAATCCGGTCAAACTTATTGCGGGAGACGCGGCTGAGACGCTTCCTGCGGTTTTGGCGGCAGTTCCCAAAGACAACACGTTGTGCATCTTTCGAACTTTCACGCCGCTTGCGCCGCAATCCCGCGAGCGGATTGCCGAGATGTGCGCTCAATACGGCGCCCGGCGGGATTTGTTTCTGCTCTCGACGACGGGCGGCCGCAGTATCGATTCCGAGCTTCAACTGGTCTCATTTATCAATGGGGTGAGAACGGGGCGAATTCTTGCCCGTTGCCACAATCACGGCCAGTGGCTGGAGTGGCTGGATGTGAGCTGAGACCGACAGGGAACGCGACCTTTTTCGACACGGTCGTTTCAGTTATATTCTAACGGCATCCGGAGTCTCTAGATCATGGAAGCGGCGCTCAGAAAGACGCTGATAGAAAGCCTTGCCGAGCTTGTCGGAGCCGAGCACGTTCTTACGGACCCGGCGCGTCTGGACGAATTTTCCTGGGACGCGCTGAGCGAAGGGCGGCTCCATCCTCAGAAGAAACCTGCCACAACTTTGCCTCTCTGCATCGTCTTGCCCGATTCCACGGCGGAGGTGCGGCGAATCGTCATGCTCGCCGATAAAGAAAAGACGCCCATCATCCCTTACGGCGGCGGCTCCGGCCTCATGGGCGGAGCGCTGTCGGTGCGCCCGGCGGTCGTGCTCGACCTAAGAAGAATGAATGAAATTCTCGACATCGACGTCGAGGCGCTTTCCGCGCGAGTAGAAGCCGGTGCCGTTCTCGAATCGGTGGAGCAAAAGCTGAACGAGCAGGGCTGCATTCTTGGCCACGATCCATGGACCTTGCCCGTGGCTACCATCGGCGGTGCGATTTCCACCAATAGCATAGGCTATCGCGGCGGAAAATACGGCTCGATGGGAGACCAGGTTTTGGGGTTGGAAGCGGTTTTGGCGAACGGTGAGGTCTTGACGACGCGCGCCGTGCCGAAATCTTCCGCCGGAATCGATCTTAAATCGCTCTTCATCGGCGGCGAAGGATGCTTCGGCATCGTGACCGAAGCGACGATCCGAATTTTTCCCCGGCCGGAGAAGCGATCTCTGCACGCGCTCGGTTTCGCGTCGTTCGAGCAGGGATATGGCGCCATCCAAAAATTCTTCGCGCGCGGTCTGGAGCCGGCGATGGTCGATTTCGGCGACAATGAAGAAAAGTATCAAGGCCTCGCACTCCTCTATCTGGCTTTCGAAGGCGTCAAAGAAGTCGTCGAGGCGGAGGAGAAAATTGTTCTGGCGATCTGCGAGCTGGCAGGCGCGCGACGGCTGCCCCAACGACAGGCGGAAGAGTTTTGGAGCGAGCGGCATACGATTGCGCGGCGATTTATGGAGAACCGTCGGCAGCGGCGAGAGCGCGGTCGTGACGGCGTTTATCGCGACTGGATTCACGTCGCACTGCCCGCCTCCAATGTTTTGCCGTTTAGAAAGGCGGCGATGGAGATCGTCGCCAAGCGCGGGGTTCACCTGCAGGAGAGCGGTTTATGGATTCGGCCGGAGCTTTTCTCAATGCCGCTCCGAATCGAAGACGACGGCACGAATCGGGCGCAGCTCGCGCTGGAAGAGACCGTCGAAGAGCTGCTTCGTCTGGTTCAAAAAATGGGCGGATCGATGGAATACACGCACGGCGTCGGCGTGAAGCTCGCGCCGCTCATG
>DASXUF010000123.1 GCA_036504975.1 Candidatus Binatia bacterium
CCGCCGGCTGCACGAAGAATTCCGCATCACGACGATTTACGTAACGCACGACCAGGCCGAGGCGATGGTGACGTCCGATCGGATCGCCGTGATGCATCTGGGAAAAATCATGCAGGTGGGAAATCCGGAGGAAATCTTCGAGCGCCCTAAGAGCCGCTTCGTCGCGGAGTTCATCGGCAAGACGAACATTCTCAGCGGCAGGTTGGAAGACAGCCGCACCGTCGCTCTGGGTGACGGGCTCCGCCTTCAAATCGCTTCTAGTGATAATTTTCGCGCGGGCGCGGAGGTCGGCGTCTGCATCCGGCCGCACAGCATTGCGCTCGAAGCGAGCGCTTCCAATGCCGAAGAGTCGCGTCAGAAGGGCAATAATTTATTTTCCGGAATCATCCAGCGCCGCATCTACTTTGGCGAAGCCATCGACTACACCGTCGAGCTTCCCGCTCAACGCCTGAATCTTCGCGTCGTCGCGCCTCCGTCGCGTCGCTACGAGCCAGGGCAAAAAATCTTCGCGCTCGCCCATCCATCCCACTGCGTGCTGGTGGGAGATTAAATTGATTGTAGGGGCGCGATGAATCGCGGCCTTTCTCTTATAACCCTCTCCCTTCCCTCTCCCTGCGAGGGAGAGGGTTAGGGTGATGGCGCGTCAGGAAGTGAACGACGACGCCGACAGCAAGGATTCCTATCCAAGTCACCACACCGCTAACGATTTTTGGGTCGGTCGAGCCGAAAGCCCAGCCCAAGTCGCCGCGCTGAAATTCGCCGTAGACACGCATGGTTTTGAGCGCGAAGACCCACCCGGCATGCAGACCGATCGAAAGATAAAGCGCCCGCGTGCGGAAGAATGCGTAACTCAGGACCAGGCTGATGATAAAGAGACCGATAAGACCGGGCAAAATCTCTGCCGGATTTAAAAACGGCTGCAACGATTCGCCGAGAAAACGCACCCCCGCCAGCGGATCGAGACCGCTCACTGAAAATTTCTCCGGCGGCTTGGGGAAGTGTACCGCGGCGTAGAAGAGATTGGCCGCCGCAAAGGCGGTCGTCCGCCGGGTATCTTCGAGCAGTCCTTTGAAGAGCATGCCGCGGAAGAATAACTCTTCGAGGAATCCGACCATCAGCGCCGTCATCAATGCCTTGACCGACCATCGAAGCGAGTCCTGGAAAGCGTGAAAGAAGCCGGGCGTGAAAATCCCGGCTAGCGACATGAGAAGACCGAGCACGGCCATCGAAGCGACGGCTACGGCGAAGCCGCGGAGCAAATCCAGATAACCCCGTTGCAACGGCCCAAGTCCCGCTTCCGTCAAGAACTGCCTACGAAGCAGCGAACGAGTGGAGAGAATGAGCGCCGAGGCGGTGGCTATAAACACCGGTCCGAAAATCTCAGCAAACTCCGGTTGCGTATCGAAAACCGAATTCCACAGAACGGCGACCCATGGACTGATAACGGCCGCCACGGCGAGTGCGATGAAAAGGAAAAGAAGCAGCTTTTGATAATTTTTCAAAGAAGAATCCTTTCCCTGACTATGGTATAGCTTCGGTGAAATGGCAAACAATCTATCGGGAAAACTCGACGGCAGGATAGCTTTAATCACCGGCGCGAGCCGCGGCATCGGCAAGGCGATCGCGCGCGCCTACGCGAAGGAAGGCGCGAAGGTTTTTATCTGCGCGCGGCGGCGCGCACCGCTGGCTCAAGCGGCGCGCGAAATTCGCGCCGGCGGCGGCGAAGTCGCGTTTCTCGCCGCGGATTTCAGCAAAGCAACCGACGTCAAGCGGGTGGTCAAAGAGGCGCGGCGGCGCTTCGGGACGATTCACATACTCGTCAACAACGCCAGCCTCCTCGGCCCACGCGTGCCCGTAGTGGAGTATCCTCTCGCTGAGTGGGAAAAAGTCCTCAAAGTAAATCTCACGGCGCTTTTTTTACTGACGAAAGAAGCGCTGAGCCTGATGATCCCGCAGCGGGAAGGCTCGATCATCAACGTCTCTTCCGGCGTCGGGCGCGTTGGCAAGGCGCGCTGGGGCGCGTATGCCGTCTCCAAGTTCGGCGTGGAAGGATTCACGCAGGTGTTGGCGGAAGAGCTGAAAGAACTGAATGTCCGCGCGAACGCGGTCAATCCGGGCGGAACCCGAACCGAGATGCGCGCCGCGGCCTATCCGGATGAAGACCCTCTAACGCTGCCCACGCCGGAAGAGATCACCGGCGTTTTCGTTTATCTCGCTTCGTCCGAATCCGCAGGCGTCACCGGAAAATCTTTCGACGCGCGCGATTGGATCAACAAACGTTGACGAAGAGAGCCGTTTCTTATAAAAATGCCTAAACGTTTGAGGGAGGCTCGATGAAGACTAATGCTTGGATTGCGATCGCGGTGGGGGCTTTCATCGTCGGCATACTTTTCGGTTATGCCATTTGGGGATCGCGCGCCGGGCGGCTGGCGGACACCGAAAAAGAGCTGAGCGCGGCCCAGACTCAGGTCGGCGATCTCAAGAAAAAGGTGGCGGATACCGAGACCAACCTGGGAAAAGTCACCAACGAAAAGCTCAGCATGGAAAAGGATATGGCCGACATGAAAGAGGCGATGGAAAAAGCGTCCAAGACAAAACGCCGCTAGTCCGGACATACCGGACATAGAGGTGACCGTGAGAAAAATGAAATTCGCTCGCTGCATCCTCGCCGTTGCAGGAATTTGGCTGCTCTTGCCGTATTGCGCCGCCGAGAGCCAGGAGCTCAAACGGATCAAGATCGGCTATCCGGCGATCGCCACCAACCAGATCCATATCTGGGTCGCGAAAGATGCCGGCCTGTTTAAACGATACGGCCTCGACGCGGAACTGATCTTTTTCCGGGGCGGACAACTGGCGACGCAAGCGCTGGTCGCCGGCGATCCGCCGATCGTCAACATCGGCACCGTCGTCCAGGCGGGCCTCCAGGGCCACGACCTGGTGCTCATCGCCTCTTCCGAGAACGCCTACGCCTACTCGGTCGTCGCGCGCCCGAGCTTCGGCAAGGTCGAACAACTCAAGGGCAAGAAGCTGGGCGTCAGCGGCTTCGGCTCGGCGTCGCACAACGCCGCGCTCATTTTATTGCGCAGATTGAACCTGGAGCCGAACAAGGACGTGGCGATACTCGTCGCCGGCCCGACGGTCGAGCGCTTGGCGGCGATCGACGCCGGCAGGATCGACGCGACGCTGCTCACGCCGTCGGAAATTCCACGCGCCAAGAAGCAGGGCCTGGTCGAAGTCTTCGACATGATGGACCTCGGCCTCGAAGTTCAAGGTAACGGCTTCGCCACTACGCGCTCGTTTATCAAGAAAGACCGGGACGCCGTCAAGTCCGCGCTCAAAGGTTACGTCGAGGGGATCAACTATATCTATAGCAAAAGAGACGAGAGCAAAAAGATCATCGCCAAGTACATGCGCACGAACGATCCGGAAATTCCCGACGCGGCCGTCGGCTGGTTCGCCAGAAAAGTCGCCAAGAAACCTTACCCGACGCTCAAAGGAATTCAATTTCTGCTCGACGAATTCGCGCCGCAAATTCCCCAGGCGAAGAACGCCAAGCCGGAACAGTTCGTGGATGTGAGCCTGCTCCAGGAACTGGAGAAAGAAGGCTTCTTCACGGAAATGGCGAAGCGCTACCCGTGAAAATGGAGTATTGGAGTACTGGAGTCTTGGAGTATTGGGTCTTTAAATCCATTACTCCAGCACTCCACCGCTCCATTACTCCAGGTATTTTTTTCACCGCCTAAAGCCGCCGAAGACGGCTCTCTTGTCGTCCTTCCAGAAACATCTCACGTCGCTGAATCCCGCCGCCCGCAGCAATCCAAGCTGGTCGTCTAAGGGAGGCCGCTGCCGATCGAAATTCAGGAAGCAGCCTCCCGGCCGCACCAGCGGAAGAACCTCCCGGTAAATTTCCCCGACGGTTTCC
>DASXUF010000124.1 GCA_036504975.1 Candidatus Binatia bacterium
GAGGTTGTGAAAAAATTCGTTCATGGTTCGACAAGCTCACCACGAACGGGATAACATCGATGGAAGTTCGAGGACTTAGCCGTTCGTCCTGAGCCCGTCGAAGGGCGATCGGCGATTTTTTCACAAGCTCTGAGTGCTGAGGATGGAGTCAGCTAAATACTCATTGCTCAGCACTCAGCCCTCAGCACTAACCGATCAGCCCCAAATATCTCCAGTACGGAATCGCGGCGATGATCGCCAAGAGATAAGCGAGCGCGTAGATCGGATTGATGCGCGACATGAAGGCATAGCTGAATCCCTTCCCGTCCGTGGTCGAGTTGGCGAGCGTGTGCCAATCGACCTGGAACGGAAAAAACCACACTTCGGTCGCGACCAGAATCAGCATGACGATGATCCATGGGCTGATCTGCATTTCCACCGCCAGCGGAATCAGGACGATCGAGAGCGTGATGACCGCGAGCCCGCTCGTGAACACGAGCTTCAGCGCGTAGATCATCAACGCGATGATGATGAACGCGATCGCCGGCTGGTCCACGTAGGGCATGATGATCGGAGAGATGAAGCCCACGAGCCACTGGTCGATCTTCGCCTTGCTGAGCACGGCCGGGATGCTGAGCGTCGCGCCGAGATAAATCAACATCTCCCAGTCGATGCCTTTTTTCACCATCCCCCAGCCGAGCACGCCCGTGTTGATCAGAACGCAGAGGCCGATCAGCGAAATCCAGGCGCTGTCGATTCGATGATAGGAAAACGTGAGCCAGCCGCCTACCATGAAAACGAGCATCGCCAGCGTGATCCATTCCTGCCGCGACACGGGCCCCAAGATATCGAGCTGGTTCTCGACCATCTTGTATGAGATTTGCGATTGGCTCTCCGGCCGATAGAGGAAGATGATGGCGACGAGCACGATGGCGATGACGACGAGCGTCGGCGGCAAAGCGGCGAGGAACCAATAGCCCCACGTGAACTGCGCCCGGACGTCCTTCGGCAGAAGCCCCCAGGCGAGGAGATTGGAAGTCGAGCCGGTCAAATAAAGAAAGCCCAACTGTCCCAGCCCCAGAAACGTCGCGACAAAAAGGCCGGTCGATGCTTTCGACGGAGTCTTGTAGCCGAGACTCTCGGAGAGGTTCAGGAGCATTTGACTGCTGATGGCGGTGCGCGCGGTCTGCTGCGGGATCAGCGCCGTGATGACCACTCCCATAAGACCCAGCGCGGTGATCTGCCAATAATAAGTCAACGGGAAGAACCGGACCAATTGCAGCGAGATGCGGTAAAACAATCCGGACGTGGTGATCGCCGCGCCCAGACCCAAGACTCCCAGAGTCATGAACCAGGTCGTGCTGGCAAAGCCGCTTAAGATTTCCTCCGCCGAGCCCAATCCCGTGAGAATCAGGGCCAGGACAAAAATCAGCGCGACGCCGTAATCGGGAAAGACCCAGAACGCCCAATAGATGAGCGTCAAGCAGAGCAGGCCGAAGATCTTGGTCGCTTCCGGCTCCAGGCCGATTTCCGGTTGCGCGAACCAGAGATAGGCCCACACGGCGAGGCCGAGGACCCCGCCGACGCACCTTCCGAACGACGCTCGTTTACACATGCCGCGCAGAGAAGCGGCGAGCTTCTCCCACAAAGAACCGTCGGCGGCGGGTTTCGGCGCGGCCGTCGCCTGCCGCGATCTCTGTTGCTCCCAGTAAGCTTCGCTCACGTCGCCCGCCAGGGTCGCGGACTGTTTGTCGAGCAGGCTCAGCGCGGTGCGCAGGCAATTGAGCGCCTGCGGATAGTCCTTTTTTTCCACCAAGGCGTTGGCCATGTTCTGGTAACGCGCCGCCGCCTCCGCGCCGAGGTCCCCGCCGCGCTGCGAAATGACTTCCTTGTAAGTGCGGATCGCGCCGCCGAAGTCGCCCAGGTGCGCGAGCGTGTCCGCCTTGATATGGACCAGGCGCAGGTCGGCATAAAATGAATCCGGCGGGATCTTTTCCAGGGCATGTTTAAGCAGCGGCGCCGATCCGTCGAGCAATTCCTGTCGATGGGCGGCGATCAGGTTCGCCACTGCGGACCACTCTTCGGCTTCGGTGCGGTGATGAATGGCCTGGAGCCAATCCTTGAGCGCTTCGTAGCGGCCGGCGAGCTCGGAGTGGAGCCGCCGCTTGGCTTCAATCCCCTCCAGGGCGATCAGTTTCTCGATCAGGAGGTCGCGGAAGTAGCCGTGCAGCTCGGAATTTCCCCCGTCGAGAGAGCGGATCAGCGGCGACTGGCTCCACACCAGTTGGGAAAAATAAGTTTTTGCGCCATCGGTCTGCATCACGAAATCCACCGTCTCGGGATCGATCCTCGTGAGCAGGGCGGCGCGGCGAAAGAAGCTCTGCGACTGAACCGGACGCGAGCCATAGAATTCCTCGGCCAGGGAATTGAAGGCGTCGCGGCCCGTCGAATATTGATGCTCGGCGTGGGCGAGCCGTTTGCTGAGGAGTGCGCAGAAGTGAAGCAGCCAGATCGGGTGCTTCTCGATCAGCTCGTCCCACGCTTCGCGGCTGAGCCGCCAGAGCGTGGTTTCCCTGACGGTGACGATCGTGGCCGAGCGCGGCTCGCCGGAGAGGAGCGCCATCTCGCCGAACCAGTCCTGAGGTCCGAGGACCGCGATCGTCTCCGATCTTCCGCCGCCGCTCTGCAGCACGACCTCTACGGTCCCTGCGTGGATGAAGTAAAAAGCGTCGCCCTTGTCGCCTTGAGAGAAAATCGTCGCGCCGGCGGGATAGCTTTTCTCTTCCAGCTTGCCCAGGACTTTGGCCACGTCCTCGCGCGACAACGCGGAGAACAGCGGGATTTTTCTGATCGCGTCTGCCAGCTCGGCCATGGGTGAAAGCTACCGAATCACCTTGTCGGCTTTTTTGAGGGTTTCCGGCGCGATCGCGAGGCCGATCGCGTTGGCCATCCTCAGATTGACCAACAGATCGTACTTGGCGGCGCGTTCCGCCGGTAGAGTCTTGGGATTTTGTCCGCGGAAAATTTTGTCCACGAGCCCGGCCGCTTGCCGGCCCATCTGTTGGTAGTTGGCTCCGTAGCTCAACATCGCCCCTTTGACGGCCCAGTCGGCGCCCTCGAAGATCGTCGGCAGCGCCTTTTGCCGCGCCATGTCGAAAATGAGGTCCGCCTGGCTTTCGACCAGGTCGTCCGAAACCTCGAAGATCGCGTCGCCGTCCTGTTTCTGTAGCCCATTGAGACCCGTCTTCAACTCGTCCGGCGTCTTGATCGAATGGTCGGCCACATCGAGCCCCACTTTCGCCGCCAGGTTTTTCGCCAGCGCGAAGTTTTCTTTGGCGAACGGGTTGTTCGAGTCGTAAAAGACGTGCACGCGGCGCGCGTTGGGGACGAATTGCTTTAGAATCTCCAAACGCTTTTCGGTCGTCTCGCTGGAGAAAGCGGCGACGCCGCTGACGTTGCCTCCCGGCTGTTTTATGCTCTTCACGAAACCCAGTTTCACCGGGTCGGCCGGATGGCGAAAGACGATCGGTATTTCCCTGGTCGCTTCCATCGCGGCCTGGGTGGTTCGAGTTCCGCTGGTGAAGATCAGGTCGACTTTTTTCCTGACCAGGTCGGCGGCGGCCGATTTGAGCGCGGCGCGGTCGCCCTTGAGGTCGTTGATTTCTATGATGACGTTCTTCCGTTCGATGTAACCGAGCTTTTTCAGCCCCTCGCGGAACCCTCGTATGGTCTGGTCTTCGGACGGACCGGATTGCCCGATCAAGACGCCGATCTTCCAAGGGCGCGTCGCTTTCTCGGCGGCCGGGACTTCCGCGCCGCAGAGAAGAATAACCGCGGCTAAAAGAGATGCACGGATTTTATGGGTCATGCGCGGAGAGTAGCCCATCCGCAAGTTTTAAGTCAAACCAGGTTAAGCGTTGAAAGGTTGGAGGGTTTAAAATTTGAAAACTTTGAGACTCTGAAACCTTAAACTTTTGGGTCTTCAGGCTTCTGTGTGGGTAAGCGGGCCAACGCTGTTCCAGTTCGTGGTAAAGAAGGGATCGGATATTGCACCGCGGAGGCGCTGAGGTCGCGTCCTTCGACTAAGCTCAGGATGCGCGGCTATGAAGGAATTCCGCTCGTGGTGATCCCTCGACAAGCTCGGGACTAAAGGCGCGGTCGAGGGAGCCTGCGTCTCTGTGGTGGATATTCTTTCACAGTAAACCCGGAAGAACCAAACTTTTAAACCAAGACTGAATGGACATTGCCTCCCACTTGAGGTAATGACTTTGCGGAGAATCATGGGAACTTGGCTGCTCGTCGCGTTGCTCCTACTTCTTTCGGGATCTCTTGCCCTAGCCGAGGAGAAGCTCACGATTCTCCACACGAGCGAGCACCATGGAACGCTGCAGCCGATCGAGAGCGGTCCGCACCAAGGACTCGGCGGCGTCGCGCGCCGCGCCGCGCTCATCGAGAAGATCAGGAAAGAAGCCAGGAATGTCCTCCTGTTGGATAGCGGCGATCTCGTGGTCGGGACCGCCATGTCATCTCTTTTCCGCGGCGCGCCGGACATCGCCGCGATGAATCTGATGGGCTACGACGCGCTCGCTCTCGGCAATCACGATTTCGATTTCGGCCTCGCGCATCTCACGGAATTGAAAAAGCAGGCGCGCTTCCCGTTTCTCTGCACGAACATCAGGCCGAAAAAGACCGGAGTATGCCAGCCCTTTCTCGTTAAAACCATCGGCCGGTTGCGCGTCGGACTGTTGGGCCTTGTCGGCCGCAGG
>DASXUF010000125.1 GCA_036504975.1 Candidatus Binatia bacterium
TGCCCGACTTCCGCTTTTAACATTTCCATGAAATCTTTCACAGGGGTGGGCTTCAAGTTTTCACCGCCGCGCCGGCGCGGCGCGATCGTCGATTGCTTCATTTCCCGGTCCCCGGTAACCACGGCGTAAGGAATTTTTTCCAGTTGGGCTTCCCGGATCTTGTAGCCGAGCTTCTCGTTGCGATCGTCCAGCTCTGTGCGCCAGCCCGCGGCGCCGAGCTCTTCGGCGACCCGCCGGGCGTAGTCTTTCTGCACGTCGGTCACGGTCAGAACTTTGATCTGCACCGGCGCCAGCCAGAGCGGAAACGCGCCGCCGCAGTGCTCGATCAGGATGCCCATGAAGCGCTCGATCGAGCCTAAAATGGCGCGGTGAATCATGACCGGCCTTTTTTCCCCGCCGTCCGGCGCGATGTAACTCAGATCGAATCTCTCCGGCATGGCGAAATCGAGCTGGATGGTCGCCAACTGCCAGCCGCGTCTCAGCGCGTCGAACACCTCGAAGTCGATCTTCGGACCGTAAAACGCGCCGTCGCCCGGATTGATTTTGTGCTCGATGCCTTCGCGCTTGAGCGACTGGGCCAGGGCGTCTTCGGCGTGCGCCCAGGCGTCGAGGCTGCCCATGTACTTTTCCGGCCGCGTCGAAAGCTTGACCTGCATGTCGGTGAATTGAAAGGCGCGGTAGACCTCGCGGAGCATTTTTAACAGATCGGTCATCTCCGTCTCGATTTGATCGGGGGCGCAGAAGATATGCGCGTCGTCTTGGGAAAACGAGCGCACGCGGGTCAGGCCCGAGGTGACGCCGGATTTCTCATAGCGGTGCAGCCGGCCGAAATCCGCGTAACGGAGCGGCAGATCCCGGTAAGAACGTTTCTTTGAGCCATAGATGAAAGTATGGCCCGGACAGTTCATCGGTTTGACGCCGAACTCCCGGTCTTCGATCCGGGTAAAATACATGTTCTCGCGGAAGTGGTCGTAGTGGCCCGAGCGGCGCCACAGCTCGACGTCGAAGATCTGCGGCGTGATCACCTCTTGATAGCCGTAGCGGCCGTAGAGGCGGCGCATGTACGAGATCAACTCGTTGTAAACCGCGGCGCCCTTGGGGTGAAAAAACGGGCTCGCCGGCGCGATCGGATGAAAACTGAAGAGATCCAGCTCTCGTCCGAGACGGCGGTGATCCCGGTTCTTGGCTTCTTCCAAAAGTTTGAGATGCCGGTCGAGCGCCTCTCTCGTCGGCCACGAAGTGCCGTAGATCCGCTGCAGCATCTCGTTCTTCTCGTCGCCGCGCCAATAAGCGCCGGCGACGCTGGTGAGCTTGAACGCGCGAATCTTCCCGGTGGACGGAACGTGCGGACCGCGGCAGAGATCGACCCATTCTCCCTGGCGGTAGAGCGAGACCGTTTCGTCCGGAATCTCCCGCAGAATCTCGACCTTGTAGTCCTCGCCCATCCGGCGGAACATCTCGATGGCTGCTGCGCGCGGCATCTCTTCGCGCGTAACTTTCTGATCCTTGGCCGCCAGCTCGCGCATTTTATTTTCGATCTGCTCAATCTCTTCCGGGACGAATGACTTATCGCGCTTGAAGTCGTAGTAGAAGCCGTGCTCGATCGTCGGGCCGATCGTCACCTGCGTGCCGGGAAACAGCGCCTGCACCGCCTGTGCCATCAGGTGAGCAGTCGAATGGCGGAGGATGTCGATCCCCTCAGGGCTATCGACACGGATCCAATCCAAAGAGCAGTCGCCGCTGATCGCGCACTCCAGATCGACCGGCTTGCCGTCGAGCTTCGCCGCAACGACATCGCCGTTGACGCCGAGAGAAGAAGCTAATTCCTGTATCCTGGTCCCGGAGCTGACTTCCGTCGTTCTGCCCTCCGGCAACTTGATTTGAACGTTGGCCATATTGATAGCAATCAGCGATCAGCTCTCAGCAATAACTGGAAGCTGACGGCTGAAAGCTGACAGCTTAAAATGGTAGGCACGGGCGGGATTGAACCGCCGACCTCTTCCGTGTCAAGGAAGCGCTCTCCCACTGAGCTACGTGCCTACAAATATTAAAGGATGAAGGCGACAAGGCCGCAGGATGGAATCTCGCGCCATCCTTTATGCCTCATCCTTCATCCTTTAGTTACTACAAACGTCTGATTTTCCTACCAATTTTTCCTGCGACTGTCAACCAAGCAGCTCACGATGCGACCCGATTCTGGAGCCAGAGAAGCCCGCGATAGAGGTACTGAACGCCGGAGAACACGGTCGCTGCGGCGGTAACATAAAACAACACGTCGTCCATCCAGGGCTCGAGCAGCCGGGAGTTGGCGAGCATCGCCAGGACGACGACGACGGTGATGAGCTGGGAAACCGTGCTGAGCTTGCCGCTCATCGTGGGCTGTACTTCCGGCGCCTCCTCGGCCAAAAACGTGATCGTCACATAGCCGATCAAAATCACGGCGTCTCGGCTGACGACCAGGACGACGAGCCAGAGCGGGATGCCCTCCATCATCCCGAGCATGATGAAGGAGCTCATCAGCAGGAGCTTGTCGGCGATCGGATCGAGATACGCGCCCAGGGAAGTCTTTTGATTCATCCGGCGCGCCAGGAATCCATCGAGGGCGTCCGTTACGCCGCCGAGGATGAAGACCAAGAGCGCGTCAAGATAGAGATGCGAGGCGAGCAGGACCAAAAAAAACGGTATCGCTACGATGCGGATCAGCGTGAGGAAGTTGGGCAGGTTCAGCATAGGAGCGAACTTCAACCCTCCAGGGAACGGCTTTGCTCCAGCCATTTTCTCATCTGGCCGGCGAGCTTCGGACTCAGTAGCGCCGTCACGTGGATTTTGTTTTCTTCGTAGGTTTCATCGAGAATACGGCCCTGGCTCCGGAGCAGGGCAAGGAGGGAGCCCTGCGACGGAGAAAAAGAAAACGCGCTTCTCTCCTTCCCCTGATCGAGCGTCTTCTCGATCGCTTCGAGAAGCCGGTCGAGGCCTTTCCCCGTAAGCGCGGAGATCGGACAGGCCGCGCGCGCGCCGTTGGCGGGAAAACGGCTGAAGCCCGTTCCCGGAGCGAGATCGATTTTATTCGGCGCCAGGATATACGGCGTATCGCCCGCGCCAATGTCCCGCAAAACCGTCTCGACGACTTCGATCTGTTCTTGACAGCGCGGATGCGATGCATCGACGACCTGGAGCAGCAGATCGGCGCAGCGGACCTCCTCCAGCGTGCTTTTGAACGCCTCGATCAGCGAGTGGGGAATCTTGTTGATGAATCCGACCGTGTCCGCCAGCATAACCCGATCGCCGCCGGAAAGCCGAAGACAACGAATGGTCGGATCGAGCGTGGCGAAGAGCTTGTCCTCGACGATGACGCCGGCGCGGGTAAGCGCGTTCATCAAGGTCGATTTGCCCGAGTTGGTGTAGCCGACCAGCGCGACCGTGGCGTAGGGAACTTCGAGCCGCTCGCGGCGCTGGATGAGCCTGGTCCTTTCAACCGTTTGCAGGCGCCGTTTCAAGGTCGCGATCCGCTCGCGCACGCGCCGGCGGTCGACTTCGAGCTGGGTCTCGCCGGGTCCGCGCGTGCCGATGCCGCCGCCCAGGCGCGACAGATGCGTCCACTGCCGCGTGAGACGCGGGCGCATGTATTCGAGCTGGGCCAGCTCGACCTGGAGCTTGCCTTCGTTGCTGCGCGCCCGCTGCGCGAAGATATCCAGGATCAACTGGCTGCGGTCGATGACTCGAAGCTCGAACGCGGCTTCGAGATTGCGCTGCTGCGCCGGCGTAAGATCCTCGTCGAAGATCACCAGATCCGGCTTGGTCTCCCTAAGATACGTCCGGATCTCCTCCACTTTGCCTTTGCCGATGAGCGTCGCGGGAGTGATGCTCTTCAGGCGTTGAACGAACCGGCCGACGACCTCCGCGCCGGCGCTCCGGGCAAGTTTTTCCAGCTCGTCGAGATTGTCGTCCGGCGGATTCCCCGAGTTCCGCGCCGAGATCTCCGCGCCGACCAGGAGGACCCGTTCTTGAAATCCGCTGAGCTTTGGATAAACGCGCTTCAAGACGGCAACGGGGAGACGGTGACGCGGCTGCCGAAAAGCTGCTCCACCGTCTGGAGCAGCTCCGGGTTGGAAGCGACCCGGAGATCGTTGGGCAGTTCGATGACGGTTTCGCTTCGGTCTGGCTTCCTGAGATGAAGAAAGACCGGGCAAGTCCCGGGATATTTGCGCAGCGTGTCGTGGAGGCGAACGAATTCCTCCGACGTAACGTCGGGACTGACGACGTAGAAATGAATCCGCTCGCCGTTTTCTTTTTTTCTCCGCTCGATTCCGGGAGGCAACTGTTGCGCCGCCTGCTCGAGCCGGACGACGTTGTTGGCGATGATCTGCACGCGCTCTTCGCCCACGTCCATCTTACCGGAAACCAGAATCGGATCGTCCTGGACCAACATCTCCATGCAGCGGCGATAGGTATCGGGCCAGACGATGACTTCGATAAAGCCGGTTCGGTCTTCCAATTGAAAGCTCGCGTAGCGCTCGCCTTTCTTGGTATTTCTGAGACGCATCGCTGTGACCACTCCGCCCGCTTTGACTTCGCCGCTGACCGGGTTTTCTTTCAAATCCGATATGGCCCCGGAGGTAAGCCGCGCCAGCCGGTCTTCGTATTTATCGAGCGGGTGCCCGGTAATATAAAAGCCGACGGATTCCTTTTCGAAGGCGAGCTGCTGCTGCGCCGACCAATCTTCCACTTCGGGATACCTCTCCAATCCCCTCCCACCGCCGGAATTCAGAATCCAGAATCCAGAATCCGCCCCTCTTCCCCCTTCTGAATTCTGAATTCTGACTTCTGCATTCTGCACTCCAGCGAACAGATCGATCTGGTTGCTTTCCTTATTCTTCTGGTACGACTGCCCCGCGCGCATCGCGTCGTCGAGCGCGCCGAGCATGCGCGCGCGCGAAAATCCGGTGGAATCGAAGGCGCCGCACTTGATTAGGCTCTCCAGCACCCTTTTATTCACCGCGGTGAGTTCGACGCGGCGGCAAAAATCGAAAACGGATTTGAAGCCGCCCTCCTGATCGCGGCTTTGCAGGATGATCTCCACCGCTTTCTCGCCGACGTTCTTGACCGCCGCCAGGCCGAAGCGAATCTTCTCTCCCACCGCCGCGAAATCGGCGTGACTCTCGTTGATGTCCGGCGGCAGGACCTCGATATTCTTGTCGCGGCACTCGGCGAGATTCTTGATCACCTTGTCCGTGTCTCCGGTCTCGGAAGTCAGCAGCGCCGCCATGAACTCGACGGGATAATGCGCCTTCAAGTACGCCGTCTGGTAAGAGATCAGCGCGTAGGCCGCCGAATGCGATTTGTTGAAGCCGTAGCGCGCGAAGGTCTCCATCTGGTCGAAGATCTCGCCGGCCGTCCGCGCATCGATCTTGTTTTTCTTCGCGCCCTCGACGAAGCGCTCGCGCTGGCTCGCCATCTCTTCGGGGTCTTTCTTTCCCATCGCGCGGCGGAGAATATCCGCTTCACCCATGCTGTAGCCGGCAAGCACCTGAGCGATCTGCATGACCTGCTCCTGGTAAACGATGACGCCGTAGGTGTCTTTAAGAATCGTCTCCAGCAGCGGATGCAGATACTTGATCTGCTCGCGGCCGTGCTTTCGCTGGATATATTGCTCGGCCATGCCGCTGTCGAGCGGGCCGGGACGGAACAGCGCCAGGATGGCGACCAGGTCTTCAAAACAGTTGGGCCTGATCTTGACCGTCATCTCGCGGATGCCCGTGCTCTCGAGCTGGAAGATGCCGGTGGTGTTGCCCGAGCAGAGCATGCGATAGGTTTTCTTGTCGTCGAGCGGCAGGTTATTGAGATCGATCGTAACGTCCCGGCTCTTTCGCAGGAGCTTGAGGCAGTCGGCGAGCAGGGTCAGCGTCTTCAAACCGAGAAAGTCGAATTTGATGAGCCCGATCTTCTCGACGCTCGACATGTCGAACTGCGTGACGATGCCGCCTTCCTTGTCGAGATAGAGCGGGAGATACTCGACCAGCGGAAGATTGGACAAGACCACCCCGGCCGCGTGCGTCGAGGAATGGCGCGTGAGCCCTTCGAGGCGCATCGCGTGATCGATCAATTCCTTGACCCGCGGGTCGCTTTTCATCAGCGACGCCAGGCGCGGCTCCATCTTGATCGAATCCGCGAGCGAATAATCGAACCCCTGCTTGGGCGCCGGGATCAGCTTCGCGATGGCGTCGGCCTCGGCGAAGGAAAATCCCAGCGCGCGGCCGACGTCCTTGATCGCGGCCTTGGCTTTCAGCGTCCCAAACGTCGCGATCTGGGCGACTTTGTCGGCGCCGTACTTTTCCTTGACGTAGCGGATCACCTGATCGCGCCCGCGGATGCAGAAGTCCACGTCGATATCCGGCATCGAGCGCCGCTCGGGATTGAGGAAGCGCTCGAACAACAGGCCGTGGCGGATCGGGTCGAGGTCGGTGATCTTCAGCGCGTAGGCGACGAGACTTCCCGCGGCCGATCCGCGCCCGGGACCGACCGGGATGCCGTTGTCCTTGGCGTAGTTGATGAAATCCGCGACGATCAGAAAGTAACCGGAGAACTGCATGCCCTTGATGACGCCGAGCTCGTAGTCGAGCCGCTCATGGTAGAGATCGACCCTTTTCTTGTTATCTTCGGCCTCGGTCAAGCCGAAATTCGCCAGCCGTTCGGCTAAGCCTTTCCGCGCCAACTCGTCCAGGTAATCGTCCAGGCTGACTTCCTTCGGAACCGTAAAGTGAGGAAAGTGATAGCGGCCGAATTGCAGCTCCAGGTTGCAGCGCTCGGCGATCTCGAGCGTTCGCTCGACCGCGTCGGGGCAGTAATCGAAGCCCTGCTTCATCAGCTCCGCCGATTTGACGAACAGCTCGTCGGTGTGCATTTTGAGCCGGTTCTCGTCCTGGACGGTCTTGCCGGTCTGGACGCAGAGGAGCACGTCGTGCGCCGCGGCGTCGTCGCGCTCGCCATAATGGCAGTCGTTGGTCGCGACCACCGGCAGCGACAATTCTTTCCCCAGCTCGACGATCATCCGGTTGACCTGTTCCTGCTGCGGCAGCTTGTTGTCCTGAATTTCGAGGTAATACCGGTCGCCGAAGATCGCGGCGTAGCTCTCCGCGGCGGCTTTCGCCTTCTCGAAATTTCCGCTGTCGAGCGCCGACGAAACCTCGCCCTGAAGACAGGCGCTGAGCGCGATGAGCCCTTTGTTGTGCTCTTGCAGAATTTCCTTGTCGATGCGCGGCTTGTAATAAAAGCCTTCCATGAAGCCCACGGTCACGAGCTTGCAGAGGTTTTTGTACCCCTCCAGGTTCATGGCGAGGAGAATGAGGTGGTTATTGTACTCCTTGTTGCCTTTGTCCACGCCCTTGCGCTCGAAGCGGCTCGCCGGCGCGACGTAGATCTCGCAGCCGATGATCGGCTTGATCCCGTGCTTTGCGGCCTCCTGGTAAAACTCGATCGTGCCGAACATGTTGCCGTGATCGGTCATCGCCAGGGCGGGCTGCTTCAGCTCGCGCACCCGCTCGACGAGCGCTTCGACCTTATTGGCACCGTCCAGGAGACTGTACTGGGTGTGGCAGTGAAGGTGGACGAACCGGGAATGCTCCATGGAACTTGATTTATTCCTAGCACAAAGGTGCGGGCGCTACAATTATTTTGTTCGGGAAGATCGAGCCGGAATAATTTTGCTTCATCGCTTAGGACTCGAAACCAGCTCACACGCCCCTGATTGACCGGGCCTGATTTGAGACCCACGTAACTAACGCAATATTATAGGCGAATCGTCCGGAAAGGACTAAGACGCTTGAAGCAACGCTTGCTGAACGGCGGGGGGAAAGTCCACAAACATAAAATAGGCCGCGGGGTACAGGTAATCCTCGCCTTCATTGTCGATGACCCGAATGTACTTTGACCTGGCGGCGCTCTCGTCGGGCAGGACCTCGTAGACTCTGCGCGGTGTCAGCATATCCGGATCGTCACTGCGGATGCAGATCGCAAACTGCCGTTTTTGTTTTGGTCGGTTGGGCATAGCCATCAATCCAAGAAGCGTTTTATGCGCCTCATCTTTTTACCGATTCCATGCGCTTCAAACCAATGAATTTCAGCCCGCCGGACCGTCCCATCAAACAACCGAACGGTCGCCGCTCCCTTAAGCTTACGCCAGCGCCCCGCGCCGAATCGTTTTCTTAGAATGCGCGAGATCCGAATTCGGGTTCCAATTGCAATGGGTTCGATGTCGGTAATGTCCCCGACGATCTCAAAGTGCATTCAAGCCCACTATGCCAAATCCCGTTAAAGAAACCAAGCCAGTGCTAGCAACTTGTTCCAATCCTGCCGCGCATTGTGAGATAATGCGTTAAGTCGGTAAACTGTTCCCGGAATGACTATGAGACGAGAATATGATTTCTCCAAAGCCGTGAGGGGAAAGTTTTACCGAAAAGGAGCGCAACTGCGCCTGCCGATCTACCTTGATGCGAGGCTGCAGCGCCGAGTGGAACGGGTTGCCAGAAAAAAGGGCCAGGACATCGGAGAGATAGTGAATCAGTTGGTTAAAAAGCAATTGCGGTCTTGAACCTTCCCAAACGGATTCGGCGACGTCGAGTCGGCGGCCCATATCATCTTCGACCGTTTCGACCTCATCTACGATTCCATTTCCTTTAAATTGAAATATCTATGGTAAGCCGGCACGGAGAGCCGGCAGTTTACCTGTTGCTTTTTCTGCCGGGAAAGGCAAATGAACTACCGGTAGTGACTCATTTTGCTTTGGATTGTCGGCTAGCGGCGGCGGTTCGGCTTATCCCCGAAACGAAACAATCCCCGGTTTTGGTCCGTCAAAGTTTCGGCTTGCGAGCCGGACAGAATCTCGCCTATCCTCTACCGATCTAATGGTAGGGGGATAGTATGGAAGCAGCCGCGTGGGGCATTGTCGGCGTTGCCGCTACTATTGTATGTACGCTCTGGTTTTTTCGCAGAATCATGAAACCACCGATAATATTTTTGCCTCCAGACCCGCAGCCCAACGAGTAAGGATTTGAATTGGCAGCCCAAAAGGAAATATACACTTCATGTTCCCGCTAAAGACGATTCCAACGACGGGTTTAGGTTGGCCGAAACGAAAATGACATTCAATTTGCATTTTCAACCAACAACTGAGAGGTAAAATGGGACAGGCGATTTTCTTGATTTTTTTTTCGCAACGTCTTTTTCTGTCTATGCTTGGGATGGCAAAAGGGACAACAAGCCAGTGGCGGAACTTGAGTTGATGAACGATCTGGAATTGTTGGGCGAAGCTGGGGCCGTCTGCATTGTCGGCGCGATAGATGCGAGGTCCTATGCGACGGTGGTGAAAAGCCGCACCGCGAATGAGGCTGCACGCATGATACCCCCCGATCGTATTTCAATAAGCACCGAATATATTCTCTTGATTGAACGTGTCCTCAGAAAGCGATTGAACAATACATCGCCGACATCGCGGATAATGATCGCCGTTCAAAAGATGAGAGCTGCTGTACCCGATGGGAAGATTCGCGAGTGTAACGAGGCGTTAGAGGAGGCTGGCGGAACAATCGTCACTCCAACTAGACCAAACTGGTAACGAGGATGTTATGGTTAAGAGAACGGAAATTCACATACCGATAAACGAAATTACCAGGGTTTCGTTTTCATGTGACGAACGCGCGGCGATCATTACCGTTGATCTTGCTGAAGAAAGTCAGCGTAAGGGAATACCGGAGAAAACCAATGAAAAATTTTGCCCCATATGCAATACCCGCCTTATAAGGCCAGTATCCGACCTGTTAATGACTTTGATGGAAGTACGGAGATTGGCAGCCGCCAAAGATATAGAGAAAAACGCCTTCCACATGGTGCTTAGCGAATCGCGTAATGAATAGCGACTTTTCCCATCTCGCCCGTCGAATCCTTCTGCGCCTTGCGCCAAAAGCACCGCGGGCATTCAACTCAAGGCTTCCCGTAGAGTCACTTGCAGGCTCTCAATCAATTCCTTTTTCGAGGCTTCCTGACAATTGACTCCCGGAATCTCCTCGATCCAGCCGATCCACCAGGCGCCGGATTTTTTAACCACGGCGGTGTATGTGTCTTTCATCGCAGACCTCCTACAAGCATCATCAGAATACCATCCCGAAACCTATCTCAGCAATCGTAAGACTCACACCGCCCTTAGCGCGCTCACGATGTTGAGGCGGGCGGCGCGGAGCGCCGGGAGAAAGCCGCCGAGGAATCCCATGGTCAAAGAAAAGGCGAAAGACCAGGCGACGATGGAGGGCGACAGGGAAAAGGAAAACGCCAGCTCGGCGAAGGACGCGAAGTTGAGCGTCGAGATGGTGATGAACTGAAGCAGCGAGGCGAGTAGAAGACCTACCATGGCGCCCACCAGCGCGATCATCAGCGCTTCGCCCAGAAAGGCGGTCAGGATGCTGCGCCGCTGAAATCCCAGCGCGCGCAGCGTACCGATCTCGACCGTGCGGTTGGCGACGGCGCCGTACATCGTGATCATGGCGCCGATCGTCGCGCCCGCGCTGAAGATCACGGTGATGAAAAGGCCCAGGACCCGGATGAACGCCGCCATCATCTCCGACTGTTCTTCGAAAAATTTCCTTTCGCTTTTAGCCGTATAGTGGAGCAGCCGGTTATCGGCCTCGAACGCGGCGACGAACTCATCCAACGCGAACGGATCTCTGAGCCTCAGCGTCAGCGTCGAGTACGACGATCGTTTGAACGCATCCATGATCTGATTCGAGTCGCCCCAGATCTCCGAGTCGAAGCCGGTCCCGTCCGAGCTGAAGACGCCGACGACGCTCCAGGAGTCGCCGCCGAACTTGATCCGCTCGCCAATCCCGGCGCCGGCAAATCTATCCGCGATCGACCTGCCGACGACGATCTCGCGCGCGCCCGGCCGGAACATGCTTCCCTCGACGAGCCGGACTTGCGGGCGCAGCTCGAAGGCGGCCGGCTCGACTCCGCGAACGGTTACATTGCTCATGCCGCCGGCCAATTTTTCCATATTGATGATGACGGCGGCCTCTCTGGAGCTGAGCGGCGCGCCGTCCGCGGAGCGGGCGATTTGCGGCATCCCCGTGACCAGCGTGGCGATTTGTCTGTCGAGGATGCTGAGAGTCTCGCTGTTCGCCGCTTTGCGGAGAACCACCACGTTCTCATCCGAGCCGGTCGCCGTGAGCGTCCGCTGGATTCCGTGCGCCATCATCAGCACGGCGCTGAAGACGAAGACCACGAGCGCGACGCCGAGCACGGTCACGCTGGTGGTCAGGCGGCGCGCGCCGAAGCTGCGGAAGATGTAGCGAAACGGAATCGTCATGGCAGTAACGCTCTGCACGCCCTTCGACTAAGCTCAGGGCAAACGGAGAGATTGCGACGTTCGATAGCTCCGTTCGTACTGAGCCTTCAACAATTTTTATTCACCGCACAGACACAGAGATCACGGAGAAACTCATTTCGATTGCTTCGGGAATAGACAGACCGAAAGGAAAAAACATCCTCCGCGTCCTCCGTGCCTCTGTGGTGAATGCATCTCAAATCCTTTTGGCTAGAACTCATCCGATATACCTCAAGCCCTCGACGATCCTCGTCGCGACGGCGCGCCGCGCCGGTATCAAAGAAGCGGCGAAGCCAACCAGCAGACCGGCGAGACAACCGAGGACGATCGTCCGAGGCTCGATGTAAAAAACCGGGAACCATCCCTTGGGAAGCGCGCCTTGAAATCCCGCGACGGCTGGAAACGTGACGAGCATGCCCAGGGCGCTGCCGAGAAACGACAGCAGCAACGACTCCCCGGCGATCAGAATGAAAATATGCCGGCCGGAAAAACCCAGCGTCTTGAGCACCGCGTACTCGTGCGTTCTTTCCCGCGCCGACATGATCATCGTATTGGCGAGGACCAGGAGAATGATGCCGATGATCACGAACGACATCACGTCCATGGCGGTCATCACGGCGCCCATCGATGAGAGAAAGCTCTGCTGAAAAGCGCGCTCGGTTTCCGTCTTGGTTTCCGCGCGCGAGTTGGCGAACAGTTCGTCGATCGCCGCGGATACGGCCGCCGCGTCGTCCGGATGGGCGATCCGGCTGACGAACCATCCGACTTGCCCGGCACGGCTGTCCCCTCGCTTGCGGGCGGTTTCTTCGAGGTAGTGCCAGTGGAACAGCATGCTCGTCGGATCGGTGGTTTTGTCGCGCGGCCGGTAGATGCCCCTGACGACGAACTCCCACCGCCCCGGAAAAATATCGCCGTCGAGCGGCATCACGTCGCCGATCTTGAGCTTGTATCTCTCGGCGATCTCGCTGCCGATGACGCAGGCGTTGCGCTCGCGCTTGAAGGCCTCGAATTCTTTGGGATCGACGATGAACTCGGGGTAAACGTCGAAGAACGTATTGGAGTCCACGGCCAGCCGGGCGAAAAACTGATTCTTGTCGATGTAGACTCCCGAGAACCACACCGCGAACGTCACGCGCTCGACGCCCGGAACGCGTGCGATGCGGTCTCTATAGGCAAATGGCAGCGGAAAGACGAACGAAACCGCATGGCGCGTGATGAGCCGGTTGGCCGCCGAGGCCTCGACGCCTACGTTCCAGGCGGTGACGACCGTGCGCAGGAGCATGAACGCCATCACCGCGATGGCGATGCCGACGACCGTGAGCAGGCTGCGCAGCTTGTGCCTGAGCGCGTTGCGAACGATCAGCCTCACGAGCTCCATCGAATTCCTAGGCCAGTTCGCCCTTGTCCAGATGGCGGATCGAGCGGGCTCGTTCCGCCGCGCGCGGATCGTGCGTGACCATCAAAATGGTTTTTCTAAGTTCCCGGTTGAGCCGCTCCATCAACGCCAGCACTTCCTCGGCCGAAGCCTTGTCGAGATCTCCCGTCGGCTCGTCGGCCACGAGAATCGTCGGATCGCTGACGACCGCGCGCGCGATCGCGACCCGCTGCTCCTGCCCGCCGGAAAGCTGCCTCGGGTAGTGGTCCATGCGCTCGCCGAGCCCGACGATCCGGAGCGCGCGCGCGGCATGCTCGCGCCGCTCCAGCTTGGCAAGCGGCGAGAGCAGCAACGGCAGCTCGACGTTTTCGAGCGCGGTCAGAACGGGAATGAGATTGTAGAACTGGAAAATAAAGCCGACGTTCCGCGAGCGCCATTCCGCGAGCGCGCTTTCGTCCAGGTCCGTGAGATCCGTGCCGGCGACCAGCACCCTGCCTTCGGTCGGCTTGTCGATGCCGGCGATCAAATTGAGCAGCGTCGTCTTTCCCGACCCGGACGGCCCCATGAAGGCGACGAAGTCGCCCTCGTCGATCGCGAGCGAGATATTTCTCAACACGGGGATCTCCAGCGTGTCGCGGCGATAAGACTTCGAGACGTTCTGAATTTCAATCAGCGGCGGCGGCATCGCAGCAACCTGAGTTCCGGGTTCCGAGTTCCGCGTTCCGAGTCAGAGAACCCGGAACCCAAAAAACTCGGAACCCGGAACTCTTCTATTGAGTCTTGAGCGCGACGCGGGTGCCCGACTCGAT
>DASXUF010000126.1 GCA_036504975.1 Candidatus Binatia bacterium
AAGCCGTGCGTCGGTGTGTGCGTGCGCCTCTCGCTCGCAGAGGACAAAAAAATCTGCGAAACCGTGCGCATCGCGCTCGGATGCGTCGCGCCGACGCCTATGCGGGCTTTGCAAGCTGAGCAGGTTCTTGCGGGAAAACCGTTTTCACCGGAGCTTGCTGGGCAAGCAGCCGGCACCGCAGCGGAGGAATGCAGCCCGCTCTCCGACCTGCGAGGATCGGAACGATTCAAGCGCGGAATCGTCCGCGTGCTCGTCCGGCGGGCAGCAGAGCGAGCGTACGAGCGGGTGGGCAGCGAAAATTTGTAGGGGCGACCCCCCGTGGTCGCCCAAATACCGGGCAGGCACGGGGGCCTGCCCCTACCTGGTTTTATATAGCTGGCTATGAAAAAAGAGATCCATCTGCGCGTCAACGGCATGGAGAGAACACTGGAAGTCGAGGCGCGGACGACGCTGCTCGATATGGTGCGCGAGCAATTTGAGCTGACCGGCGCCAAGCTCGGCTGCGACATCCAAGTTTGCGGCGCCTGCACCCTTTTACTCAACGGCAAGCCGGTGAGCGCTTGTTCCTTTCTCGCCGTGGATGCCGACGGCGCCGAGATCTTGACCATCGAAGGCTTGAGCGAGAAAGACGCCCTGCATCCCTTACAGGAAGCCTTCATGGAGTTCGGCGCGCTGCAGTGCGGCTACTGCACCTCGGGTTTTATTCTCACGGCGAAAGCGCTGCTCGAAGAATACCCGCGGCCTTCGGAGGAGCAGATCCGCGATTACCTGGCGGGAAATTTCTGCCGCTGCGGTTGCTACCAGGAGATCATGCAAGCGATTAAAAACGTGGCAGGTAGCTGATTCGATACTCCGAAAATCGCGGCCTTTGCGCCTTTGCGCGCCCTCACCCCTTCCCTCTCCCGCAAGTGGGAGAGGGTGAGGGAGAGGGTCTCGCGCCAAGACGCCAAGCGCGCAAAGAAGAGTGCAGGAAAATTGAATGGAACCAGCGGATATCGGTAAAACCTTTCGCCGGTTGGACTACGAGACCAAGGTGACCGGCCGCGCGCAGTATCTGGCGGACATGAGCGTGCCGGGAATGTGCCACGGCAAAATTCTCCGGAGCCCGTACCCGCACGCGCGGATTGCGAAAATCGACGCATCCAGGGCGCTCAAAGTTTCCGGCGTCGTGGCGGTGCTGACGCGCGACGATATTCTGCACGACGAAGGCATCGAGCCTTTCTACGGCCCGGTGTTCAAAGATCAGACGATCGTCGCCGTGGAAAAAGTCCGCCACGTCGGCGATCCGGTGGCTGCCGTCGCGGCGCTGAGCGTCGATGCCGCGGAAGAAGCGCTGCGCACAATTGAAATCGATTACGAAGAGCTGCCGACGGTACTGAATGTTGCCGATTCCTTGAAGTCCGGCGCCACGCTCGTGCACGAGTCGGTCAAGCTGCCGGCTTCCGGCTTTGCCGATCTGGCCGAATTGAAGCCCGTCGAAGGCACGAACGTTTGCACCCACTTCCGCTTGAACCGCGGCGACATTCAAAAAGGGTTTGCCGAAGCGGACCGTATTTTCGAAGACACCTTCACCTTGCCGGCGACGCAGCATAGCTTTCTCGAGACGCACGCGTGCATCGCGTCGGTCGAGCCGGGCGGGCGGATCACGGTCTGGGCGACGACCCAGAACCCGTTCGTCGTGCGGACCCAGCTTGCAAATATCTTCAAAGTTCCAGTCGCCAAAGTGCGCGTGATCGTGCCTTACCTCGGCGGCGGATACGGCGGCAAGGTCTACCCGAAAGTCGAGCCGATCACCGTGGCGTTGGCGCAGAAAGCGGGACGGCCGGTGCGCGTGGTGCTCACGCGCGAGGAAGTTTTCTACACGATCACCAAGCACGCGGCGGTGATTCGCATGAAAACCGGCGTCAAGAACGACGGCACGCTGGTGGCACGCGAGTGCGAAATCCATCTCGATACCGGCGCCTACGCCGAGATCGGACCGCGGGTGGCGAAAAAGTCCGGTTATACCGCCGCCGGCCCGTACAAGATTCCCAATCTAAAGATCGATTCGTACTCGGTTTACACCAACAAGCCGCCGGCGGGCGCGTTCCGCGGCTTCGGCGTGTCGCAATCGGCCTGGGCGGTCGAGTCGCAGATGGACATCATCGCGGCCGCGCTGAAGATGGATCCGCTCACGCTGCGCAAGCTGAACGGCTACGACGAAGGCGACAAGTTCGTCACTGAAGAGACGCTCCGCGCCGTCGGGCTTAAGGAATGTCTGGACGAAGCGGCGAAATCGATCGGTTGGGGTAAAAAGGTCGAAGAGAAAAAAGAATCAAGCATCAAGAGAGGCAAAGGGCTCGCGTGCATGATCAAGGCGACGATCACGCCGTCGATTTCCTCCGCCGTGGTGAAGCTCAACGAGGACGCGAGCCTATCCATATACACCGGTACGGTCGAGATGGGGCAAGGCTCGGAAACGGTATTGGCGCAAATCGCCGGCAAGGAGCTCGGCATTCCGCTGCAGACGATCCAGGTTCTCGGCGTTGACACCGACGTGGTGCCCTACGATCTCACGACTTCCTCCAGCCGCTCGACCTTTCACATGGGGAAGGCCGTGCAGCTCGCAGCGCAGGATATCCTGCGGCAGTTAAAGCAGATCGTCGTGAAAGAGTACGGCGTGCCGGAAGAGCGGGTGACTTTCGCCGGCGGCAAGATCCGTCTGCCGGAGGCGCAGCTTGATTATTCGGAGGTCATGTTCAAGCGCTTCGGCATGCAGGGCGGCACCTTGGTGGGCGAGGGGCAGGTCCAGACTTCCACGAAAAACGAATTCGGCGAGAAGAGCACGTCGGCGTTTTGGTTCCTCGCGGCCGGCGCCGCCGAAGTGGAAGTGGACATCGAAACGGGAAAGCTCAAGCTCATCAAGTACGCGACCGCAGTGGATGTCGGGAAAGCGATCAACCCCCTCGGCTGCCGCCAGCAGTTGGCCGGCGCCGCGATCACCGGCATCGGCCAGGCGCTGTTCGAGGAGATCGCCTACGACAACGGCCAGTTGATCAATCCCAACCTCGTCGATTACGTCTTGCCGTCGCTCGGCGACATGCCGCCGGTGATCGATCCGATCTCCGTCGAAACGCCGGACCCGAACGGTCCGTTCGGCGCCAAGGGCATCGGCGAGAGCGCTCTGATCCCGGTCGCGCCGGCGATCGCCAACGCCGTCTTCGACGCCGTTGGCGTGCGCATCAAAGATCTGCCCATCAAAGCGGAAAAAATTTTTCTGGCGCTCGAAGAGAAAAAATCTTTGGCGAAATGAAGCGAGCCATTCTCTACAGCTTGATGTTTGTGATGACTATCCTGCTCTCTGCCTGCGAGACGGAGCAGATGCGCAAGAACGAAGAGATCATCCGCCAACAAAGAGAGGAAATAAGACAGCTAGAGGAACAAATGCGGCAGATCCGGGAAAAGAAGAAGATTGAGGAGGCGCAGTGAAGCGGGATGCTGTTTGCGGGTTCTTGCTTGCGTCCTTTATTCCTTTCCTTTTCGCCTGCGGCGATTCTGAACTTACCCTGCAAAAGGAGGAGGAACTTCGGCAGTCCAGAGTGGAACTAGAACAGGTGAAAAGGGAAAACGAGGAGTTCAGGGCCGCCAAGAAGAAGGAGGAACAGAAGCTGCAAGGCTGCGCCACAGCCTTCCGCAACTTTGAAAAGGCGCAAGCAGCCAAAGATCCGGGCAGCGCCGTCGCGCTCTACCGCGAGGGGCTCAATCTTTGTCCCGACGACGACGTGGCCCATTATGAGCTGGGAAAAATTTTTGCCGGCATGGGCAAGAGGGACGAGGCGCGCGCGGAATTCGAGGCGGCGTTGAAAATCAATCCCAACTTTCAAGGCGCGAAGCAAGAGATGGAAAAGGTACAAAAGAAATAGTTCAAGGGTTTTAGGGGTCAAAAATATGAAGACAGTTATTCTATTCCTGCTGCTGTCACTGTACGCACTCGAAGCCTTTGCCATCGACGAGAAGAAGCTCGTCGATCTGACCTATCCGTTTTCCGGGGAAACGCAGCACTGGCCTACGGCGCAGCCGTTCAAGCTGGAAAAACATACCGAGGGAATGACGCCGCAGGGTTACTGGTACGCGTCATACAACTACAGTGGCTCGGAGCACGTCGGAACCCACATGGACGCTCCATTCCACTTTGCCCAGGGAAAATGGACCGTCGATCAGGTTCCGCTCGCAAAAACCATCGGGCCGGGCGTGGTTGTGGACGTGAGAGGGAAGGCGCAAGCGAACGCCGATTACCGGCTTGACGTCGTCGATCTGCGCACGTGGGAGAAGCGCAACGGAAAAATTCCGCCCGGCGCGATCGTGCTCATGCACAGCGGCTGGGGAAAGTTCTGGAGCGACCGGAAAAAATTTTTCGGCACCGACCAGCCGGGAGACACAACCAACCTGCGCTTTCCCGGCTTCTCCAAGGACGCTGCGGAATTTCTCGTCAAGGAGCGGAAGATCGGCGCTGCGGGAACCGATACCGCGAGCATCGACTACGGCGCGTCGCGCGACTTCATCGTCCATCAAGTCTTCGGCAAAGCCAACGTTCCGATCTTCGAGAATGTCGCGTCGCTCGAAAAGCTCCCGGCGAGGGGCGCCACGATCTTTGCCGTGCCGATGAAGATTCAAGGCGGCAGCGGCGCGCCGCTTAGAATTTTTGCTATCTTGCCGTAGCGCCCCCATGGTAGGGGGCAATGAATCGCGCCCCTATGTTCCGACGGGGTATCTTTGTAGGGGCAGGCCCCCTGTGCCTGCCCTTCTTGGGGCGACCACGGGGGGTCGCCCCTACAAATACCTACCGATCAGATCCGATATAAATCATGTGCGCCGGCCCGATTTGCCGTTGGCGCGCACGTGAGAGTAAATTTGAACCGCTCGGCCCCTTAATGCCCCGCCCCAGCCTCCCGCGCGCTGTTTGAACCAACCGAAAACACCGGAACGTCCCGCGTCGTCGAACAACGAATATGCCACCGGCGTGATCAGCAGCGTGATCAGAAGCGACAACGCCTGCCCGCCGATGATGACCTTCGCCATCGAGGCGCGCGAGGCCGCGCCGGGCCCCTGTCCCAGCGCCATTGGCAGCATGCCGAAGATCAGCATCAACGTGGTCATCAGAATCGGCCGCAGCCGGGCATGGTTCGCCTCGACGATCGCCTTGTCGCGCTCCCGGCCCTGGGCGCGCAGCGTGTTGGTGTAGTCGATCTGCAGGATGCCGTTCTTCTTCACGATGCCGAAGAGCATGAACAGGCCGAACATCGCGTAGATGTCCATCGGCTGCCGGAGCAGGATGAGTGAAAGCAGCGCGAACGGAATCGTCAGCGGCAGCGCCAGCATGATCGTGATCGGATGGAGAAAACTTTCGAACTGCGCGGCGAGCACCATGTACATGAAGATCGAGCTCAGCAGGAAGGCGTAGAAGAAGTTGGCGCCGGTCTCGGCGAGCACTTTGGCGCGGCCGCTGAACTCGGCGGTATAGTTGGGCGGGAGGTCGAGCTCCTTGAGGAAGCCCTGGACTTTCTCCACCGCTTCGCCGAGCGGGAGCGTGGGCAGGAGATTGCTCACGATCGTCACTTTGCGCTGGCGGTTGTGCCGGTCGATCTGGGACGGGCCCAGGTCCTCGCGGAGATTGATTAAATTGGCGAGCTTCACCAGCCGGCCGTCTTTTCCAGGGACCGACAGATTCAGAATCGCGTCCGGATCGGCGCGTTTCGTTTTCACGGCTCTCAGCCAGACGTCGTATTGCTCGTCCTCCTCTTTGTATTTGGAAATCGGCTCGCCGCCGACAAACGTCTGAAGCGTCGAGGCGATGTCCTCGATCTGGATGCCGAACTCCGAGGCCTTTTTGCGATCGACCAGCGAGCGCAGCTCGGGCGTGCGCACCGAGAGCGTCGTGTCGCTGTCGACAAAGCCCGGCACCTCGCGCATGCGCGCGACTAATTTGTCGCTGTATTGCTGCAGGCGCTCGAGACTCGGGCCACGCAGGTTGAACTCCATGTCGGTCTGCCGGACGCCGCCGCCGCTGAACGGGTTGACCCCCTGAACGCTGACGCGCAGATCGGGATAGTCTTGAAAGAGCTTCCGCGCATCCGCCATCACGTCGAACTGCTTGTAGTCGCGCTCGGACAAATCGATGAGCCGGACGTAAATGTTGCCGCTGGTCACGTCGCCCTGCCCGGCCTTGACGTTGCCCGTCGTGTCGCCGATCGTCGTCAAAATTTTCGTCACGCCGCGAAGCTTCCTGAGCTTTTGCTCCAGCTCGCGGAACAGCCGGTCGGTCTCGTCCAGCGTGTAGCCGCCGGGAGTCTGGACGGTGACCTCGAACTCGCTCTGGTCGTCGGTGGGGATAAAGTTTTTGCCGATGGCGGAAAAAAGCGGGAAGATCCACAGGACGGTGACGACGCCGGCGACGATCACGATCCAGCGGTGTCTCAGCGACCAGGCGAGAATCCAGCCGTAGGATTGGTCGATCCAGGAGTAAAAGCGGCTCTCCTTGGACGATCCTGCCTTGTGCTTGATCTTCAAAAAACGCGAGCTGAGCATGGGCGTCAGCGTGAAGGAAATAAGGAGAGAGACCGCGACGGCAAACGCCACGGTCGAGCCGAAGCTCGAAAAAAACCGGCCCACGCGGCCGCCCATGAAGGCCAGCGGGACGAAGATGACGATCAGCGAAAGCGTCGTCGCCATGACCGCGAGCGAGATCTCGTGCGTCGCCTTCGACGCCGCGCTCATCGGCGGCTCGCCCCTTTCCTCGACGTGGCGGAATATGTTTTCCAGCACCACGACGGCGTCGTCGATCACGATCCCGACCGCGAGGATCAGCCCCAGCATCGTGATGTTGTTCAAGGTAAACCCCATGATGCGCATGAGCGTAAACGTCGCGATGATCGACGCCGGGATGGCGACGGAGGCGATCAAGGTGCTGCGCCAATCGTGCATGAAGAGAAAGACGGTGAGCGCGACCAGCAGCGCGCCCAGGATCAGATGGAGCTTGACCTCTTGATAGGAAGCCTTGATGAAGCGGGACTGATCGACGGTGACTTCGCTCCGGATGTCCGGCGGCAGCGTCGAACCGAGCTGCTGAAGGCGCGCCTTGACGCGGTCCACGACCTCCACGGTGTTGGTTCCGGACTGTTTTCTGACGATCATCTGCACGGCGGGCGCGCCGTCGAGGCGCGCGAGGCTCCGCTGCTCGACGACGCCGTTTTCCGCCGCGCCGACGTCGCGGATCATGATCGGGCGGCCCTGGAAATTCCCGACGATGAGGTCGTTGAAATCTTCCGCTCGCGCCACGCGGCCCATCGTCCGGAGCACCAGCTCGCGGCGGTTTTCGTCGATCCGGCCGCCGGGGATCTCGATGTTCTGGGCCTGGACGGCGCGCTTCACCTGGGCGATCGAAAGGTTGTACGCCGCGAGCCGGTCGGGATCGACGTCGATGTTGATCGTCCGCTCCTGCTGCCCGACCATGATCACCTGGCCGACTCCGCGAAGCGTCTCGATGTCTTCCTTGATCTGCTTGCGGGCGATCTCGCTCACCTCGCGGAGATTTCTCCCGGCCGAGACGGCGATCTTCATCACCGGCATCGCGTCCACCTGGAATTTCTGAATCACCGGCGGGTCGGTGCCGACGGGAAGCTGGGAGAGGATCGTCGAAACTTTGTCGCGCACCTCCTGGGCCGCCACGTCGCCGCTTTTTTCCAGGATGAATTGAACTTGGATGACGGAGATGCCGTCCTTGATGACGGCACGGAGCTCGTCGATGCCGTCGATCGTGTTGATCGCTTCTTCGATCGGCTTGGTGACGGCGGTTTCCATCTCCTCGACGCTGGCGCCTTTGAGCGTGGTCGTGATCGTTACCGTCGGAATATCGACGTTGGGATAAAGGTCGACGCCCAGGCGCGCATAGGAGAACATCCCCAAGACCACCAGCGCGGTGATCAGCATGGTGGCAAAGACCGGGCGCCGGATGCAGATGTCCACTAGACTCATGGTTGTTCCAGGTTCATGGTTTTTGGCCGTTCATGGCTGCTGGGCCTGTCCCTCGCGCGGCATCACCGGCCCGGAGACTTTGATCGGTGTGCCATTGGTGAGCCGCGTCAGCCCCGATATGACAACCAGGTCGCCCGGCTTGACGCCGGTGACTTCGACCTCGTTGGCGCCTACTCTACCCGCTGTTTGGACGACGCGCTCGCGCGCGACGTTGTTTTCCGTCCCTCGATTACCCTCGGGATCGTGAGGCTCTCGAACGACGACGAATACTTTGCTGACGCCGGCGAAAGAAACCACCGCCTGCTGCGGCACCGTCGTGGCATTGGGATCGACGCGGGTCGTGACCGTCGCATGAGCGAAGAACCCGGGCTTCAACCGGCGCTCGGGGTTTTCCACCAGCCCCTCGACCATGAACGAGCGGCTGGCCACTTCCGATGAAGGGCTGATGCGGGTGAGCTTCCCCTTGAACGCCGCGTTGGGAAACGAGTCCACGCGAATCTCCACGCTTTGGTCGGCTTGGACCTCGGGGGCGAAGCGCTCCGGAATCATGCCGCGGAGCTTCAGCGGGTTGTCCTGGACGATGGTAAATAACGGCGCGGCGATCTTGACGTATTCCCCCGCCGAAACGGAGCGCTTGCTGACCGAGCCCGCGATCGGCGCGGCGATCGCGGTGTCGCGCAATTTTTTTCGCGCCGTTTCCAATTGCGCTTCTTTGGCATAGACGCCGGCGAGCAGCGCCTTGGCTTCCTCGATGCTGGTTTTGTAGCTGGCGTTGGCCGTCCTGGAGCGCCACTCGGCGGTGTCGTACTCCTGCGCCGCGATGAGTTGCCGCTCATGGAGCGTCTTGATGCGCGCGAGGTTGCGCTCGGCGTCGTCGAGATCGGCTCTGGCTTTGAGCACGAGGGAGGTCTGCGTGAGATCGAAGTCCGGCGGCGGGATTTTGTCCAATCCCAGCTTGGCCAGCATCTCTTTCAAGTTGCTCTCGTGCTGGCGGATGGCGAAGCGGAATTCCGTGTCATCGATCTTGGCGAGCGTCTGACCGCGCGCGACGCGGTCGCCGAGATCGACGGCGAGAGAGCCGATCCTTCCGTCCACCTCGGTCGAGACCGTCACTTCTTCATTGGCGTAAAGCGTGCCGACGAATTCGACCGAACGCGCCACTTTCTGGGCGCGCACCGGCGTCACGGTGACGGGCACCGGCGCCTCGGCCTTTTGCGGCTTGGTTTCTTTGGATGCGGAGCTGCGGTTGCAGCCGGATAGCGCAAGGGCGAGGAGGAGGACGGCTATCAAAAATGGTTTCATCGCTCAAGTACGGCCAGTTTGGCGCTCTTGCGGCGCAAGATGCCGATGAAACCGATCAGGTCCCGAGTGTCGCGCTCCAGCGAGTTTGCGCTTCGGCCTATCATCCGTCGTACCGCCGTGCTGATCGTCATCTCGTTGATATAAAAGGCGGCCAGAGCCGTATCCATCGCCGGGAAAATCTTTTGCTTGATGCCCTCGTCGAGGAACTTTTTCAGACGCCCCTCGTGCCTTTCGCGGTATTTCAGCAGTCGCTGCGCCTGTTTTCCGCGCGGGCTGTCGCGCAGCAGCCGCCGGTCGAGCAGCAGCGCCCTGAGGAGATCTGTTTGCTCTTCCATAATATCGAGCTGCGCCTGGACCGTTTGGCACAGCCGCTCCCACGGCGGGGCCTTGGGATCGACCCGGGCCTGGATCTTCCGCAACATCTCCGAAGCCATCTCCTCGATGGCGTCCATAATCAGATGGTCCTTGTTGCGAAAGTAAAGGTAGATCGCCCCTTTCGTCATGCCGGCTTCCGCGCCGACCCGCTCCATCGTGACGGCATCGAACCCTTCTTCGGCGATGACCTTCCGCGTCGCCTCGAGGAGCGAGCGCGTGCGGAAGCTCTGCAGCACGTCTTTACGCCTTGAATTTGTGGCCGATTGAATCATAATTCAGTAAACTGAATACCCGTTCAGTATTCCCACGGGGCACCCGAAATGTCAAATAAAGGCGTCTTTGCTTTGTCCGGGAAACGATATATATAAAAGCTCCTTGACGCTTCGCAAGGGAGGTATTTATGCCTGGATTTAGATTTGCGTTGGCTGCGCTTTTTTCTCTGCTGGCGATCGGCGGGAATCCCGGTCGGAGCCTGGCGGCGGAGGCTCCGGCTCCGCCGGTGGGCGAGCAGATCGAGTTGAAGCGCGAGGCGGCGGGAAAGGAATTGACGGTGGAAGACGCCGTTCGCAACGCCCTGGAAAATCATCCGAGCATCAAGCAGGCGAGAGAGCGAGTCGGCGCGCAGGCGGCGGTGCTGCGGCAGCAGTTTGCGGCTTACTATCCGACGATCACCATCAAAAACACCTTTACCGACAACACCGATACAGGGTTGAGAAGCACCGATGTGGACAAGCAGGAGGTGGAAATCTCGCCCACGTTTAACTTCATTCTCTATAACTTCGGCAAGCGCGAGGGAACGGTTCAGGCGGCGCGAGAGACGCTGAGCGCCACTCAGTATAATTTAAAAACGAGCGCCGATTCGGTCGTCCTCGGGGTCAAGCAGGCCTATTACTCGTATCTTCAATCGATAGCTTTGGTGCGCGTCCGGGAAGAGACGGTCCGGGACCGGGAGTTGATCGTGCGCCAGGCGCAGGCGTTTTATGACGTGGGGACAAGGGCCAAGATCGACTTAGTCAGGGCGCAGTCGAACCTGTTCAGCGCCCAATCCGATCTGATCGCCGCGCAAAACACCATGAGAGTCTCTTGGGTCACGCTCAAGAATGCCATGGGACTGCCGGACCTTCCGGAACAGTCAGTCACTACGGTAACGGCCGATCAGGTCGAAAAATTTTCCGTGACGACGTTTCCACTCAATCTCGAACAGGCCAGATCTCAGTCGTTCGATATACGGCCGGAGCTGCTAAGCTTCAAAGCGCAGTTGAGAGCCCAAGACCAGGTCATTGCAACGAACCGGAGAGGGCACTTGCCGGACTTGACCCTGGACGCGAATGCCGGGTGGAGCAACGTGAGCGGCGACTCCTCTTGTCCAACCAGGCTGATCAATGATCCAACTACTAATGTTGTAACATCGAGGAGAACCTGCACGACTCCCCGACCTCTTTTCCCCTTAGACTCAAGCTGGCAGGTTCAACTTAGCTTGACCATCCCCGTCTTCGACGGCTTCCGAACCACGAACAAAGTTGCGGAGTCCGTGCGCACTTACTACGCCGTCAAGGCCCAGGCGGAGCAGCAAAGACAGCAAGTTGCCTTGGAGGTCGAACAAGGCTATGCTAACCTCGTCAGCGCTCAAGAGAGGATCAAAGCGACGAGAGCAGCGGAACAAGCCGCCAGAGAAAATCTCGAGTTGGCCAACGGCCGCTATCAAGTCGGCGTCGGCTCGATCATCGAAGTGACCGACGCGCAAGCCTTATACGTCAGCGCGGAGGTCGATTACGTCAATTCCCTTTACAATTATAAGATTGCGGAGGCGCAGCTCTTGAGAGCGGTCGGCACGCCGTAACTGTCGTATCGGTGGCGATCCTGCGAAGACAAACTCTATGAAACGGTACGCTTGGCTGGCAGTGATTCTCATAGCCGTCGCCGCAGTCGTCGGTTACGGGCAATTGACCTCCGGGACGGGGAAGAAACCGGAATCCGAAAGGAGATCCGGCGGCAGGGGATCGGAAGGCCGCCAGAGTGTGCCGGTGACGGTCGCGCTCGTGAGCCAGAAGAACATGCCCGTGCAACTCGAGGCCGTTGGATCCGTGGAAGCTTTTTCTACCGTGTCCATAAGGACTCAGGTCACCGGCACGATCACCCAAGTTCATTTTAAAGAGGGCCAAGACGTGAAGCAGGGAGATCTGCTTTTCACCATCGATACAAGGCCGTTTGAGGCCGCCCTCAAGCAGGCCGAGGCCAACCTGGCACGGGACGCGGCGGTTTTGGCGAATGCCCGCGAGCAGGCGCGGCGCTATGCGGAGCTGGTGAAGAAGCAGTATGTCTCTCAGGAACAATACGATCAGGTCAAAACCAATTCCGACGCTCTCGAAGGTTCGGTGGACGCGGATAAGGCCGCAATTGAAAATGCAAAGGTTCAACTCAGTTACTGCCGCATTTATTCTCCCGTGACCGGCCGGACCGGGGGCCTCTTGGTCAACGAGGGCAACCTGGTCAGAACCAACGATGCGACCGCCCTGGTCACGATCAATCAAGTCAGCCCGATCTACGTGACCTTTGCCGTGCCGGAGCAAAATTTGCCGGAAATAAGGAAACGGCTGAGCGTCAGCAAGCTCAAGATTCAAGCGCTCTCGCAGGGCGAGAATATCCCGGAAGAGGGCGAGTTGAGCTTTATCGACAACGTAGTGGACCGGACGACGGGGACCATCAAGCTCAAGGGTACCTTCGCGAATGGGAACCGGCGGTTATGGCCGGGCCAGTTCGTGAAAGCGGCGCTCAAGCTGGCCGATCAGCCCGACGCCATCGTTGTCCCGTCGCAGGCGGTCCAGACGGGACAAAATGGACAGCATGTTTTCGTTGTGAAGAATGACTCCGGAGTTGAGCTGCGACCGGTTGTCGTCGGTCGATCGCTCAACGGAGACTCGGTCGTCGAAAAGGGCCTTCAGCCCGGCGAAAAAGTCGTGACCGACGGCCAATTTCTCCTTGGGCCGGAAAGCAAAGTGCAAGTTAAGAACGGCCAAGAGGCAAGCAGAGAGCAGGTTAAAAGCGACCCAGGGCAAAGCAAAGAGCGGATCACAGGCGGCAAAGAGAGGGGAAAGCGGAAAAGCGAGGTCCCTTCATGAATATCACGGGTCCGTTTATCTACCGGCCCGTTATGACGACCCTGGTCATGATGGGAATTTTGATCTTCGGCCTGATGGGGTATCGCGCGCTTCCAGTCGCCGACATGCCGACGGTCGATTACCCGACGGTCGTCGTCTCCGCCAACCTCGCCGGCGCGAGCCCCGAGACTATGGCCTCTTCGGTAGCCACGCCGCTGGAAAAGCAGTTCTCGACGATCGCCGGTCTCGATTCGATGAACTCCGTGAGCACGCTCGGGCGGACGCAGATCACGCTGAGATTCAGCTTGAGCCGGAACATCGACGCCGCCGCGCAGGACGTCCAGGCGCAGATCGCCCGGACGTTGAGAGACCTTCCTCCCAACATGACGAGCCCGCCGTCGTACAGGAAGGTCAATCCCGCGGACGCCTCGATTATGCAGATCGCGCTGACCTCCGACACGTTGGCGCTGTCCACGATCGACGAGTACGCGCAAAACATTCTTGCGCAGAGAATCTCGATGGTGACCGGCGTCGCTCAGGTGGACGTCTTCGGCACGCAGAAGTACGCGGTTCGTATTCAGGTCGATCCCACCCAGCTTGCCTATCGGCAGATCGGCATCGACGAAGTTCTCACCGCGGTACAAAGAGGCAACGTCGATCTTCCTTTGGGAACTCTGGACGGGCCGCACCGGACTCTCACGCTGAAATCCAACGGCCAGCTCCTGACGGCGGAAGATTACCGCCCGATGGTGGTGACCTATAGAAACGGCTCTCCCGTCCAGCTCAAAGACGTCGGCAAGGTCCTCGACAGCGTCGAGAATAATAAGGTCGCCGCCTGGTTCAACAACAAATCCGCCGTGGTTCTGTCGGTGCAGCGGCAGCCGGGGTCGAACATCGTCGAGGTCGTGGACGGCGTCAAAGCGCTCCTTCCGGCGCTGCGCGAGAACATCCCGCCATCGATCAATATGGAGCTCTTCTTCGACCGCACGCAGGCGATTCGAGCATCGGTCTGGGACGTTCAATTCACTTTGCTTCTGACCGTCGCGCTCGTCGTCATGGTGATTTTTCTTTTCCTGCGCAATCTCTCGGCCACGATCATCCCCAGCCTGGCTTTGCCGATGTCTATCATCGGCACTTTCGCCGTCATGTATCTGCTCGGTTACAGCCTCAACAATCTCTCGCTGATGGCGCTGACTCTCTCCGTCGGGTTCGTCGTCGACGACGCGATCGTCGTGCTCGAGAATATCGTTCGTCACGTCGAAAAGGGCGAAGGGGTGTTCGAGGCCGCGCTCAAGGGCGCCAAGGAAATCGCTTTTACGATTCTGTCGATGACCCTGTCGCTCGTGGCGGCGTTCATCCCGGTGCTCTTCATGTCCGGAATGCTGGGCCGGCTCCTCAGAGAGTTTGCGGTCACCATCTGTGTTGCGATTCTGGTCTCCGGGTTCGTCTCGCTGAGCTTGACGCCGATGCTCTGCAGCCGCTTCATCAAGCCCGCCGGCGCGGAGCGCCACAGCCGGTTTTATGTGCTGATCGGGCGCTTTTTCGATTCGATGCTGAGCGCCTACGACCGCTCGCTCCAGTGGACCTTGCGCCACCGGCTGACTACCGTGTTGGTTTCGTTTTTCCTGCTGGTGGCCACGGTGCAGCTCTTTGTCGATCCATTGGGTCTCGCGAGATTTCTTCCCGGAATGGTTGTTCCCAAAGGCCTCGTGCCCAGCGAAGACACCGGTCAGATTCTGATCAACACCGAATCCGCCCAGGGGACCTCGTTCGAGGACATGGTGCGGATGCAAAGACAGCTCGCCGCGATCGTGGCGGAAGATCCGAACGTGGGGAGGTTCAGATCCAGCGTCGGCCAGGGCGGTCAGTCCCAGGGCGCAAACTCCGGGCAGATTTTTATTCGCTTGAAGCCCAAGGCGGAGCGGCCGCCGGTGGACGACCCCGTCGTCATTCCCTACACAAGCACCGTGTTGTTCAACATGCATCACCGGGCGAGCGCGGACGAGATCATCCAAAAGCTTCGGCCGAAGTTATCCGCCATCCCCGGCGTGCGCGTCTCGCTGCAGAATCCGCCGGTGATCCGGCTCGAGGCCCGGCTTTCAAGGAGCCAGTATCAGTACACGTTGCAGAGCGTGGACGCCCAGGAGCTTTACCGGTACGCTCCGCTGCTGGAAGAAAAGATTCGCTCGCGCTCCGATCTTTTTCAGGACGTCAACACCGACCTGCAGCTCAAAAACCCGCAGCTCGAAATCGTCGTCGACCGCGAGAAGGCGGCGACGCTCGGAACCACGGCCCAGGGCCTCTCGCCGCGACAGATCCAGGAGGCCTTCTACAACGCCTACGGCTCGCGGCAGATCTCGACGATCACGACGCCGAACAATCAATATCAGGTTATCCTGGAGCTCGACCCGAAGTATGAGAACGATCCCTCCGTGCTGTCGCTGCTCTACATCCGCACCAACACCGGCAACAACACGGCGCAGAGCGCCTTGACGGCGGGAAACGCTCTGGTTCCGCTCAACTCGATCGCCACTCTGAAACAAACCGTCGGCCCGCTGTCGGTCAATCACTCGGGCCAGCTTCCTTCGGTCACCATCTCGTTCAACTTGAAGCCCGACGTGGCGTTGGGCAGCGCCGTGGATGCGATCAATGAAATGGCGCGCGATAAGCCGGCGGCGATCTCGACCGGCTTTCAGGGAACGGCTCAGGAGTTCCAGTCGTCGCTTCAGAGCATGTGGCTGCTGCTCGTCATGGCGATTCTCGTCGTCTACCTGGTGCTCGGCATCTTGTACGAAAGCTTCGTCCACCCGCTGACCATTCTCTCGGGTCTGCCATCGGCGGGTCTGGGCGCCATTCTCATCCTGATGCTCTTCAATATGGAGTTAAACATCTTCGGCTTCGTCGGCATCATCATGCTGATCGGCATCGTGAAGAAGAACGCCATCATGATGATCGACTTCGCGCTCGAAGGCCAGAGAAACGAGGGCAAAACGCCGTACCAAGCGATCTACGAGGGCTGTCTGGTGCGCTTCCGGCCGATCATGATGACCACGATGGCGGCCATCATGGGCGCGCTGCCGATCGCTCTCGGCCACGGCGCCGGCGCCGAATCGCGCCGTCCGCTGGGACTCGCCGTGGTCGGCGGATTGCTCGTCTCCCAGCTCTTGACGCTCTATATCACTCCCGTCATCTACCTCTATTTCGAGGACGCTCTGGAAAAGGCGCGCGGCTGGCGCCACAGCCGGCGAGAGGTGTTGCAGGGCAAGCCGGTTCCGGCCGGCACGGGAACATCCTGGGCGCCCTCGGTTCCGGATGCTCCGGGAGCCGGCGCGTCGTTCTGGTTTTCCTTCAGAAAATTGGGCGCGCGGCGGAAATGACAAACCTGCTCTGGAACATTATTCTTACGGTTGGGTCGCGCGCACCATCTAGGTTGACGTCGCCTTTCCGTGGCTAAGGTGGTACTCGCCGCCACCTTTTAAAGGCAGCCGAGAAAACCCGTACGGTACCGTGACCGGCAAACGTTTTGGCGATTGCTCGGCTCGCAAAACGTTTCAGAATCTCGCCTACGATTACGACAACGTCGGCAACGTCACTTCCATCGGTGACACCATCTTTACCGCGGACCGAACATT
>DASXUF010000127.1 GCA_036504975.1 Candidatus Binatia bacterium
CGGAAGAGTTCTACGACATGAGCTTTCTGAAAAGAATCGAGCAGAGCGGCTTTCTGAATTCGCTCGGCGCGAAAAAATAGCAGGCAAAGAGGGAAGCCATGACTAAAAGACTCGGAAATAAACTGCTTTCGCTGCTCATTCCATGGTTCGCGGTCTTGTTATGTTGCAGCGTGAGCCCGGCGCAGGACAAGGAGCTAAAAAAGATCCGCTGGGGCGTGACGTCGATCTCGGCGTCGAACTGGATTCCGTGGATCGCCAAGGAAGCGAAGATCTACGATAAAAACGGCCTCGATGTCGAGCTGATCCTGCTCAGAGGATCGGGCCAAACTTCGCAGGCGATTATCAGCGGAAGCATCTTTGCCGCGCCCGTCACCTTGGCGACCGTCATGCTTGCGAACCTGGGCGGGGCGGACCTCACCACCGTCGCCCACACCGTCCCCGGCGTGCAGAGCAAACTCCTGGTGCGGCAGGAGATCAAGCGGCCCGAAGACCTGAAGGGAAAAAAGCTCGCCACCTCCGGGCTGGGCTCGCTGGGGGATTTTCTCAATCGCTACATCGTAAAAAAATACGGCCTGGACCCGAATCGAGACATCGTATGGCTTTCGGTCGGGACTCCGCCGGAACGGCTGCAGGCGCTGGTGTCGGGTGGGGTCGAGGCTGCGGATCTTTCTCACCCATCCGACGTGCAGGGAGAGCGTCTCGGGTTTCGAGTTTTATGGGACGCGCGGCAAGAGGTGAGTTATCCGTCCATGTCCGTTGTGACGCGGCGGAAGCACGTTCAAGAAGACCGCGATACGGTCACGCGGATGGTCAAATCCCACGTGGAGGCGATCCATTACTTCAAGACCCATCGAGATTTCAGCCTGAAGGTGTTGAGCAAGCACCTGAGAACGAATGACCGTGAGATTTTGGAAGGCTCCTACGAGATCTACCGGCAGGACTTCATTTCAGTTCCCTATCCCATCACGCAGGGGCTGCAAGCGACTTACGAATATGTGGCGCAGAGGAGGCCGGAGATCTTGAGCCACAAGCCGGACGAGTTTATGGACCCGAGCTTTGTCGCGGAGCTGGACAAGGGCGGCTTTATCAAGCGGCTGTCCGGCCAGCGTTAGCAGACAGAATGCGCTCGGCCATAGGCAAGAGTAGAAACAAATCAAGACGAACGACCGGGACCTGATTACGGAAGCGCGCTAGCCAAGAAAAAGAGGCTCCCGTTCGGGAGCCTCTTTTTGTAGTCCATCGAGATGAACGGCGGATTAGATCCTTGCCTTCAAGATCCCTTTGATCGGCGCGACGCCGGGAATCTCCCATTCATCCCACATCTCATCGACCATCTTTTGGATGTGGGTAAAGTGCTCTTCTTTAAGGTGATCGAAGCGGCCCTGTTTGGTGAGAAAGTCTTTCACAGGGATTCTTCCCTTGCCCGTCTTGCGAGCGTCCCAAGTGTAGATGACGTTGCCCTCGACGATCTCGTAGAGCGGATAGAGGCCGGATTTGATTCCAAACTCGCCGAGCTCGTTCGAGTAGCGCGGGTGATAGTCCCAGCCCTTCGGGCATGGATCGTAGGTATGGATAAAGGTCGGCCCGCCGATGCTGAGCGCTTTCCGCACCTTGTTCAGATAATCCGTCGGCGGAAAGGTGGCGCAGGCGGTGGCGACGTAGCGGCAGGTCGGATGGCCGACGGCGAGCATTCCAGCGACGTTCTTCTTCCAGCGCCGCTGCATGATCGGGTGCTTCGTCCCCGGCGGCGTGAAGGTCGTCTGCGCACCATAGGTCGTCAGGCCCGTCGCTTGGATATCGGTGTTGGCGGCGGACTCGTTGTCGTACATGATGATCAGCAAGTCATAGTCGCTCTGGAGCGCGGCGGAAATTCCGCCGATTCCCATATCGCCGGCGCCGAGATCGCCGGAGAAGTTGATGACGTTGATCTTCTCGTCTTTGATCTTCCCTTTGCGCTTGAGCGCCCTGAGGCCCGCGGCCATGCCCACGGCGGAGGAGCCGCCGGCGCCGAGTTGCGTGTGCATCCACGGCACGATCCACGGCGTGGTCAAGTACGAAGTGTTGGCCACGTACATGCAACCGGTCGCTCCCGTGACCACCGTGCGCGAACCCGCGACCTTGATGAAGCCGCGCATCGTCGTTGCCGACTCGCAGCCCTGGCAGGTGCGGTGGCCGGAGGTATACAGCTCCTCCAGCGGTATTTTGTGAACGCCTTTGATCTTCTCGTAGTCGATGGTCGGTGCTGTTGACATATTCACCTCCTATTTACTCTCTCAGGCCGATCCAGGTTACGAAGCCGTCCATGGAATCCTTCTTCGCCGCCTGCTGAGTTATATCATACATCTTCTGCGCGTCCGCGATCGAGAGGTCGCGTCCGCCCAGGCCGCCCATGAAATTAGCGATCGCCGGACGTTGCTTAGCCGGGTAGAGACAGGAGCGAATCTCGTGCATCAGGATGCCGCCGTTGTCCGGCGAGCCGTGGGCGAAGTCGCGGTCAACGACGCCGACCGCTTTGAAACGGCTCAGACAATCTCTCAGCTCCACGGTTGGGAAAGGCCGGAACCAGCGCAGGTTCACGTAACCCACTTTTTGTCCCTTCTCGCGCAGCCTTTTCACCGCCGTGCGCGCCGGAGCCGCCACCGTTCCGACGCCGATCAGGACCGTTTCCGCGTCGTCGGTCATGAACTCTTCGAAGTAGTACGGCTCGGTGTACCGGCTGCCGAAGACGTTGTTGAACTCTTTGTAAGCGTCTTTGATCACGCCGCGCGCCCGTTTGGCGGCCTCCCAGTTCTGACGTCTCAGCTCCATGACCCAGTCCTCGTTGATCTGCGGCGCGACGGAGATCGGATTGTCGGGATGGAGCCGGCGCTCGGCGAGATCGTATTGCGGGAGAAATTGTTTTGCCGCTGCTACGGACGGGATCTTCACCATGTGCTGGGAGTGGGTGAGAAAGGCGCCGTCCATCGCCAACCCCATCGGCATTCTGACTTTCTTGTCTTCCGCGATGCGATAGCCGATCAGCACGTGCTCGAGCGCTTCCTGCGGCGTCGTCACCCAGCAGAGAAGCCAGCCCATGTCGCGGACCGCCATCGCATCGTTGTGCTCGACGCCGAAGGCGCCCGGATCGTCCAGAGCGCGGTTGCCCACCACGAAAAGGGGCGGGAGACGGTCGGTCGCGGTAACGACCAGCGCTTCCATACCGTACATCCAACCCGTGCCGCTCGATCCGCCGAAGGCGCGCGCGTTCACCGAGCTGGCGTGCTTGACGATCTCGAACTGGGAGTGCTCGCTGTCCGCGATAATGTACTCGGCGTCGAATTGACCGTCGGCGATCAGCTTCGAGAGCGCGTCCATCACCTCGGTATAGGGACGGATCGGATAAGCGGCGATCACGTCCACGTCCGCCAGGCGCACGCCCTGCGCGACGGCCTGGCAGCCGTTTAAAAGGTCTTCACGTTCGTAGACACCTGATTGATCTGATTTAGCTTGTGCGACTGCGACACTCATACTTCAACCTCCTCGGTTTTTCTGACGGGTACGATCTTTCCCTCGGGCATCACTTCTCCCTGAGTGACCGTAATGCCTTTTCCCGTGACTTCGGGATAAGAAACGCGCTCCTTGCCTTTCTTCCCTTCGACCCACGTGATGTACTCTTTCGAGTCCTTCTTCCAATGCTCCCACGGGCTGTGGTCGTCCTCAAATTGCAGCTCGTCGACCATCACGATGCACTCTTTCACCGGGCAGACCTCAGCGCATTT
>DASXUF010000128.1 GCA_036504975.1 Candidatus Binatia bacterium
ATCGTGAACCAGGCGCCGTTCTTGATCTCTTGTTCGAGCTGGCCGGGCGCCCAGCCGGCGTAGCCGAATATGAACAATTTTTGCCGCGGCCCTTTGCCGCGCTCGATCGCTTGCAGGATGTCGTCGTCGCCGCTTACTCCCAGGCCGTTGCCCACGAACATCGTAGCACTGGCGGCGTAATCGTTGCTGTGGAGGATGAAAAGCCTTTCCGACTCGACCGGACCGCCGAGGTGAATCCTGACGGTCTCGACGGCGCCCTCCCCTTTTTGGCCGAGCGCTTTGAGGAGATCCGAGAGCGGCCCTTCGGCGACCGGACGGTTGATGACCAAACCCATCGCGCCGGTCCGGTCGTGCCTGATCATGTATATGACGCTTTCGGCAAACCTGGGATCGGCCATTTCCCGAGTGGCGACGAGAAATTGGCCGATGAGATACTGCTCCTCTTCCGCGACGGCGGCGGGAGGATTTCTTCCAACTCCGACGAATCCGAGCAGAACGGCGAGCGCCAGGACGCATAATCGCTTCATGACCGCGATGTCTCCGAAGCCGAACGATACCAGGCATAGAAGATTACGTCTACCCGACGTCTACATTGACGGAACGCCGCCACGGTGGCAGAATGGCTCCGTTAACTGACGACCGGCTCCACCGGCAACTGGAAAGGAGACTTTTATGGCGGCCGTGCTTCCGCCCTTGGTGATGATTCTTCTCGTGGCGCTTATTGTTTACCTCGCCTGGCGCGAGGCCAACAAGGAAAAATAGGCGTGGGTCGGGTTTATTCCCAAAATTCCCGGCCGATCGTTTTGCGTTTTCAAAAATGCTGTGATAGCTAATTTACTTCCCATCGAAACAAGGTCTAACACCCCTATGAAGAGGCGAAAGATTTACCCCGGCCTCGCCGTTTTTGCCTGGATCATCCTCTCCTGCGCGGTTCCCGCGAGCGCCAATGTGATCGAACAGATCATCGTCGTGGTCGACGGCGAGCCGTACACTCTGACTAATTTCAAAGACTACGCCAAGACCCAGATGAGTCGCGAGTTTCCCGCCGGCGACCTCAAGCAATTGGGCAAGGAAGATCAGGAGGTGGTCGAGCAGTTTATCACCGACAAGCTCCTGGCCGCCGAGGTCAAGCAGTCGGGGATCAAGGTCAGCGACGAGGAAATCGATCACTACATAGGGCAAATCAAGGAGAAGAACGGAATCAACGACGAACAGCTTAGAGAGGCGCTCAAGCGGGAGAGGGTGACGTGGGAAAAGTATCGCGCCTCGATCCGCGCCGAGGTCGAAAAGTCCGAGATCATCGACGGCCAGGTAAGAAAGAAAGTCAATATCACCCCCGAAGACGTGGAACGCTACTATCAGTTGAACCAGAAAAAATACGTCTCCGATGAAAGAGCGCGCGTACGCCATATTCTGCTTGTTGTTCCTGAGGGAACCGATGGAGCGAAGGCAGCGATGGAGAAGGCGTCCGAAATCCGCCGCCGCGCGCTGGCCGGAGAGGATTTTGCCAAACTGGCCGAGAGCTATTCCGAGGGCGCGGGCGCGTCCGAAGGAGGAGATATCGGCTGGATTACACGGGGAAGCCTGCTGCAAGAAATCGACGAACTCGCCTTCGGCAAACTCGCCGTGGGCGAGGTGAGTCAGCCCGTGCGCACCAGCGCGGGAATTCATCTGGTCAAGGTGGAGACCCGCGAGGCGGGGAAACAAATCCCGTTTGCAACCGTCAGAGAAAAAGTCAGAGAGGAAGTCTTAGCCAAAGCCATAGAAGAGCGGTTTAATAAATGGCTCAAGTCCGATCTCAGAAAGAGGCACAAGGTTGACGTGAAGCTTCCCGGCGTCGTCTTCCGTCCGGAAGATACCAAAGAAGGAACGATGGACACTCTCGTGGCCTCGCGATCGAAGCGGAGCAGAAACGAAAGCTCGAGCTTTTGGGATTTTCTGAATCCGTTCAAATCGACGCCGGTAGAAGACGACGAAGAGCTGGGGCAGAATCCCAACGCCGGACAGGACGTGATAAGTTTGTTCGGCACGCCTCTTTTCCGTTCGGAATCGGCCGACCCTGCGGAAACGACCGACGAAATCCTCGCCCCCATTGAAGATCCCAAAGGCGCCGCAAAACCTAAAGAGTCGGGCGGTTTTTGGCGGAGTCTCAATCCTTTCGCGAAGTAATTTTTGAGTTCCGCTCGGGCACAAGCGTTCCAAGCTCGCGGACCCATCCGGAAAAAAATGGCGAAGCCCCTTATCGCTGTGACCATGGGCGATCCCGCCGGAGTCGGTCCCGAGATCGTTCTCAAGGCATTGGCTGATCCGGCCGTGAGACGGAAATGCCGGATCGTCGTTCTGGGGGATTGGCTTGTTCTTGAGCGGAATCTAAAAACGCAGGGGCCCAATCGCAAGCTCGTGTCGTGGCAGCCTGGCCGCCCCTGGCCCGAAGCCGACGGCGTCATTGTCCACTCGTTGTCCTCTCTTTCTCCCGCACAGTGTAAACCCGGTCGTCCTTCGCGGGCATGCGGCGATGCTGTTTATCGCTACATCAAAGAGGCGGCCAAGCTGGCGCTGTCGGGATCGGTCGACGCGATAGCCACCGCGCCGATCAACAAGAAAGTTCTCCAGATGGCGGGGCATCGGTATCCCGGCCATACGGAGCTGCTGGCCGAGCTCGCCGGCGTGCCCGAGTGCCGGATGATGCTGTTGGGAAGCAGCTTGAAAGTCGTCCCGGTAACCGGGCACGTGGCTTTAATGCGGGTCGCGCGCGAGTTGACGAGGAGAAAAATTCGCGTCACGCTGGAACTGGCGAGCCAGGCGCTCAGGAAATATTTCGGCCGCGCGCGTCCGCGGCTGGCGGTGGCGGCGCTGAATCCCCACGCCGGCGAGGAGGAGATCTTCGGCGACGAGGAGCGAAAAATTATTTTTCCCGCGGTGCGTGAGGCGAAGCGGCGCGGGATCCGGGCCTTTGGTCCGCTTCCGGCGGACAGTCTTTTTCATCGGGCCGCACGGGAAGACTACGACGCCGTGATCTGCATGTATCACGATCAGGCCCTCATCCCGCTGAAGCTCCTGCATTTTATCGGCGGTGTGGCCTTGACCTTGGGTCTCCCGTTTGTCAGAACTTCCGTGGATCACGGCACGGCCTACGATATCGCCGGCCAAAACAAGGCCGACGCAACCAGCATGAAAGAGGCGATCTTGCTGGCGGCGCGCCTGGGCCAACGCGTGAAGCGGCGGAGGAGATCATGAATCCAGCAATCTTTCGAGAGTACGACATACGCGGGCTGGCAGAAAAAGATTTCGACGCCGACTTCGCCTATCTTCTGGGCAAAGTTCACGGCACGGCGGTTTACAGCAAGGGCGGGCGCCGCGTCACCGTAGGGCGGGACTGTCGCGCCACGTCGGATCCATACGCCGAGGCGGTGATTCGGGGTCTCGTCTCCTCCGGTTTACACGTCTATGACGTCGGGGTCTGTCCTACGCCGCTGCTCTATTTTTCTCTTTTCCATCTCGACGTGGACGGCGGTATTATGGTGACCGCGAGCCACAATCCGTCCGAATACAATGGCTTCAAAGTCTGCCTCGGAAAAGAAACTATCTACGGCGCGCAGATCCAGGATTTGAGGGCGCGAATGGAGCGCGGGGATTTCAAGGAGAATCCCGGCGGAAAGCGGGAAGCCTACGCCATCATTCCTCCTTACACTGAACACCTGCTGCCCGACGTGCCGTCTCTCGCCCGTCCGCTCAAGGTCGTTATCGATGCGGGAAGCGGAGTGGCCGGGCCGGTTGCGCCGCCGATCTTTCGCCGCCTCGGCTGCGAGGTCTGGGAGATCGCCTGCACTATGGACGGATCGTTTCCCATTCATCACCCGGACCCGACGGTCCCCGAGAATTTAGAACTGCTGATCGACAAGGTAAAAAAGGAAAAGGCGGACCTGGGGATCGCTTACGACGGCGACGCCGACCGTATCGGCGCGGTGGATGAAAAGGGAAATATCCTCTGGGGCGACGAGCTTTTGATTCTCTTCGCCCGGGATATTCTCAAGCGCCACCCCGGCGCCACCATCATTTCAGAGGTCAAATGCTCGCAAAGGCTGTTCGACGAGATCGAGAAGAACGGCGGTAAGGCGATCATGTGGAAGGCGGGCCATTCGCTGCTCAAGGCGAAGATGAAGGAGACCAAGGCGGTGCTGGCCGGAGAGATGAGCGGGCATATGTTTTTCGCCGACCGGTACTTCGGCTACGACGACGCAATTTACGCCTCGCTCCGGCTGGTCGAGCTGGTGGCCCGCTTGGGCCGTCCCCTTTCAACGCTGCTCGCCGATTTGCCCAAGAGCGTGTCCACTCCGGAGATCCGCGTCGACTTTCCCGACGACAAAAAATTTGCCATCGCAGAGCGCGCCAAAGAATATTTTCGCAAACAATACCCGATCATCGACGTCGACGGCGTGCGCATCCAGTTTCCCGAAGGCTGGGGACTCATTCGCGCGTCCAACACGCAGCCCGCGTTGGTGCTCCGCTTCGAGGCAAAGAGCGCCGAGAAGCTGAAGGAGTACCGCGGGATCGTCGAGTCCAAGCTTGCAGAGCTGAGTAGCTGACGAATGCCCGGCAAGATCGTCATCCGAGGGGCGCGGCAGCACAATCTAAAAAACATCGACCTCGAAATTCCCCGTGATCGCTTGGTCGTCATCACCGGCGTTTCCGGCTCGGGAAAGTCTTCCTTAGCTTTCAACACTCTCTACGCCGAAGGGCAGCGGCGCTACGTGGAGTCGCTTTCGGCTTACGCCCGGCAGTTCTTACAGCAGATGGAGCGGCCTGACGTGGACGCGATCGAAGGGCTCTCGCCGGCGATCGCCATCGAACAACACGGCGCCGGCCGCAACCCGCGCTCCACGGTCGGAACCGTCACGGAGATTTACGATTATTTGAAGCTCCTCTTCGCGTGGGTAGGAAAACCACATTGCTATAAATGCGGTCGCGAGATTTCCGCGTACACGGTCCAGCAGATCGTCGATCGTCTCCTCGCGCTGCCGCCGCAAACACAGCTCAATATTCTGGCGCCGATCGCCGTCGATGGAAATGCCGATGCGCGTAAAAAGCTCGGCGCCCTGGCCAAGGCCGGATTTGCGCGCGTCAAGATCGACAGCAAAGTTAACGACCTGAGCGGAGAGATCGCAGTCACAGAAAACGCCGTCCACGTCATTGAGCTGATCGTCGACCGAATCGTTCTGAGAGACGGCATTGAAAAACGGCTGGCCGATTCCCTGGAGACCGCCTATCGCTACGGCAGCGATGTCCTCAAGATCGAGATCGCGGGCGGCACGGGCAATAATAAGGAAGAGCTGATCTTCAGCCAAAAAGCGGTCTGTGTTCGCTGCGGCGTTTCCTACCCCGAGCTGACGCCGCAACTTTTTTCCTTCAATAGCCCGGAAGGAGCCTGTCCCGATTGCGCCGGTCTGGGGCGGCGGATCGGCCGAGGCAAAAATTCCGCAGATCCCGCGGATTCGGATTATCTCGGCGCGGCGCTTTGTCCGACCTGCAACGGCATGCGCCTGAAGCAAGAAAGCCTTCATGTTCTGATCGCGGGTAAAAACATCGGCGATTTAACGGCGGCTCCGATCGGAGAAGCGCTTGAGTTTTTCACCCGCCTTGAGCTCGGCGAACGCGATCGGTCTATAGCCGATCGATTGGTGCGCGAGATCGTCGGCCGTCTACGTTTTTTGACTCGGGTCGGTTTGGACTACTTAAGTCTCGACCGAAGCTCGGCCACGCTTTCCGGCGGCGAAGCTCAAAGAGTCCGGCTGGCGACCGAAATTGGATCGCGGCTCGTGGGAGTACTCTACATTCTCGATGAACCGAGCGTCGGACTTCATCCGCGGGACAATGCGCGCCTGCTCGATCTTCTGCGGGAGCTTAAAGATCTCGGCAACACCGTGCTGGTGGTGGAGCATGACCGTGAGACTGTTCTGGCCGCGGATCACGTCGTCGATTTGGGGCCGGGGGCTGGAGTCAACGGCGGCGAAGTCGTGGCGCAGGGATCGCCGCAGCAAATCATCGAAACCGAAGGGTCGCTTACGGGCCAATATCTTTCCGGCCGTCTGAAGATTCAGGTTCCTACGCGCCGGCGCAAAGGCAACGGCAAAGCCTTGATCGTAAAAGGCGCGCGGCAGCACAACCTAAAAGGGATTACCGCCGAGTTCTCCCTCGGCGCTATGACCTGCGTGACCGGCGTTTCGGGTTCGGGAAAAAGCAGCCTCGTCCTCGACACGCTTTATAGCGCGCTTGACAAACATCTGACCGACGCGGAACCAACGGCCGGATTCTCCGGGGAGCTGATCGGTTGCGAGCACATCGACAAGGTCGTCAGCGTCGATCAGAGCCCGATCGGGCGCACGCCGCGCTCGAATCCGGCAACCTATACGGGTCTGTTTCCTCATATCCGCGATCTCTTCGCTCAACTTCCCGAAGCGAGAGTGCGGGGTTTCGGACCCGGCAGATTCTCTTTCAATGCTAAAGGAGGGCGGTGCGAAGCGTGCGGCGGGGACGGCATGATCAGGATCGAGATGCACTTTCTTCCGGACGCATTCGTTACCTGCGAGGTCTGCCGCGGCCGCCGATTCAACCGCGAGACTCTGGAGGTGTTATACAAGGGCAGAAGCATCGCCGACGTCCTGGATCTGACCGTCAATCAGGCGCTGGAGTTCCTCGGTAATTTCCCCGCGATTCGCCGCAAATTGGAAACGCTTCGCGACGTCGGCATGGGTTACGTTCGTCTGGGTCAGGCAGCCACGACTCTATCCGGCGGCGAGGCGCAGCGAATCAAGCTGGCACGGGAGTTGAGCAAGAGGTCCACCGGCAAAACGCTCTATATACTAGACGAGCCCACGACGGGCCTTCACTTCGACGACATCAGGAAGTTGCTCGAAGTGCTCAGTCGTCTAACGGATGCCGGCAACACGGTTGTGGTCATCGAACATAACCTCGAGGTGATCAAAGCGGCCGACTTTGTGTTGGATTTGGGTCCGGAGGGCGGCAAAGACGGCGGCGAGATCGTGGCCTTCGGCACGCCCGAGGAAATCGCCCTAGTGGAAAAGTCGCATACCGGGCGATATTTGAACGACATTTTGACTCATTGAGCGGGCTTTTTGCCGTCCAAAACCGCTCTTTAAAATTCGAAAAGAATCATTAACTTAGTACCGGTTGACAGCAAAAATAGCTTGCTATATGGTTAAAGCAGACCTAAAAGGTCTGAAATGCCTTAGCGATGGCTTGTGGGTGTAAATAATAATGCAGGTCCCTATTTATTTGGATAACCACTCGACAACGCGGGTCGACGGCCGCGTTTTGGAGGCCATGCTGCCGTATTTTACGGAAAAGTTCGGCAACGCCGCCAGCCGCAATCATTGTTTCGGATGGGAAGCCGAGGCGGCGGTCGATGAAGCCCGCGGGGAGATAGCGCGGCTGATCGGCGCCTCTTCGCCTAAAGAAATCGTATTCACGAGCGGGGCGACGGAGTCGAACAATCTGGCGATCAAGGGTGTCGCGGAAGCTAACAAAGAGAAGGGAAACCATATCGTCACTTGCGCGACGGAGCACCGGGCGGTGCTGGACAGTTGCAAGTCTCTGGAGCGGCGCGGTTACAGCGTGACGTACCTGCCGGTGGAGCGCGATGGCTCGTTGGCTCTCGAAAGGCTTTCGGCCGCCATTACGGATAAGACGATCCTTGTCTCTATGATGGCGGCCAACAACGAGATCGGCACGATTCATCCGCTGAAGAAGATCGGGGAGGTAGTCAAAGAAAGGGGTGCTATTTTTCATTCGGACGGCGCGCAAGCCGTGGGGAAAATTCCTCTGAACGTGGAAGAAATGGGCATCGATCTGCTCTCGATTTCGGCCCATAAGATGTACGGCCCGAAAGGAGTCGGCGCTTTGTACGTCCGGTCCAGGCGCCCCAAGGTTCCTCTCAGCGCGATCATTGACGGCGGCGGCCACGAGCAGGGACTGCGGTCGGGCACGCTGAACGTTCCCGGCGTCGTCGGATTCGGCAAGGCGTGCGAGATCGCGCGACAGGAGTTGTCACAGGAGGCGGTGCGTCTGATCGAATTAAGGGAACGGCTCAAGGACGGAATCTTGAGCCGCTTGGATGAAGTGTACGTCAACGGCGATCCGGGCCGGCGCTTGCCGGGAAACATGAATCTGAGCTTCGCCTACGTGGAAGGCGAGTCGCTGATGATGGCGCTGAAGGACATCGCTCTTTCTTCCGGCTCGGCGTGTACCTCTGCCAGTCTCGAGCCGTCGCACGTGCTGCGCGCGCTCCGGCTGCGCGACGATCTGGTGCATTCTTCGATCCGCTTCGGCATTGGACGGTTCAATACTCAAGAAGAAATCGATTATACGATCGACCGCGTCACAAAGGAGGTAACAAGGTTGCGCAAGCTTTCGCCGCACTACGAAGCGGCAAAGCGAAAGGAGCTCAAGACGGATCTCAGAGCCCAGGCGAGGGAGGTATCATAATTGTGGTTGCAGGAGTCAGCATAACGGAGCGCGCCGCGGAGAAAATCAAGCAGCTCCAGGCGGCGGAGAACAAAGATAGCCAGGGACTGCGCCTCAAGGTCGTCGGCGGGGGCTGCTCGGGCCTTCAATACAAGATGGACCTGGACCTGCAGAAACCCGGCGACCGAGTCTTCGAAAAGGACGGGGCGAAGGTGCTGGTGGATATGAAAAGCCTTCTCTATCTCAACGGCACAGAGCTCGATTACAAGGAAGAGCTGATGCAATCCGGATTTGTATTTCAGAATCCGAATGTGAAGCGGTCTTGCGGCTGCGGCACCTCGTTTACGGTTTAAGTTTAGCGCGGAAGAAGGACAACACAATGAGCAGAGCAGCGAGTTCAGTAGAGATGCTTGCCGACCGGGACTACAAGTACGGTTTTGTCACCGACGTCGAGGCGGACAACGTTCCGCCTGGGCTGAACGAGGAGATCATCCGGACGATCTCGGCCAAGAAGAACGAGCCCGAGTGGATGCTGGAGTGGCGTCTCAAGGCCTTCAACTATTGGGCCAAGCTCGAACGCTCGGAGGCCGAGCCCAAGTGGGCAAATATCCACTATCCGCCGATCGACTATCAGAAAATTGTTTATTACTCGGCGCCCAAGGCAGGGCCCAAGAGTCTCGATGAAGTCGATCCGGAGATCCTGGCGACTTACGAGAAGCTCGGCATTCCTCTGCGCGAAAGAGAAAGACTGGCCGGAGTGGCCGTGGACGCCGTGTTTGACAGCGTCTCGGTGGCGACGACGTTCAAAGAAAAATTGGGTGAGCTGGGGATCATCTTTTGCTCTTTTTCCGAGGCGGTCCACCAGCATCCGGAGCTGGTCAAAAAGTATCTCGGCTCGGTCGTCCCTTATACCGACAACTTTTTCGCGGCGTTGAATTCCGCAGTCTTTAGCGACGGATCCTTCTGCTACATTCCCAAAGGCGTGCGCTGCCCGATGGAGCTGTCCACCTATTTCCGCATCAACGCCGCCGAGACCGGACAATTCGAGCGGACTTTGATCGTCGCCGACGAAGGCGCGTACGTGAGTTACCTCGAAGGCTGCACGGCGCCGATGCGCGACACCAACCAGCTCCACGCCGCGGTCGTCGAGCTCATCGCGCACGACAACTCCCAGATCAAATACTCGACGGTGCAGAACTGGTACCCCGGCGACAAAGAAGGCAAAGGCGGCATTTACAACTTCGTCACCAAGCGCGGCAAGTGTCTCGGGAGGAATTCCAAGATCTCCTGGACGCAGGTGGAGACCGGGTCGGCGATCACCTGGAAGTACCCGAGCTGCATCCTGCAAGGCGACAACTCGGTAGGGGAATTTTATTCGGTTGCGCTGACGAACAACTACCAGCAGGCGGATACCGGCACCAAGATGATCCACATCGGTAAGAACACCAAGAGCACGATCATCTCCAAGGGCATCTCGGCCGGCCACGGCCAGAACACGTACCGAGGCCTGGTTAAAATCATGAAGGGCGCGACCGGCTCGCGCAACTATTCGCAGTGCGACTCGCTCCTTTTGGGCGATAAATGCGGCGCGCACACCTTCCCCTACCAGGAGGTGATGAACGCGACGTCAAAGGTCGAGCACGAGGCGTCAACTTCGAAGATCAGCGAAGACCAGCTCTTCTACGCGAGGCAGCGCGGCATTTCGAGCGAAGACGCGGTGACGATGATTGTGAGCGGATTCTGCAAGCAGGTCTTCCGCGAGCTGCCGATGGAGTTCGCCGTCGAGGCGCAAAAGCTTCTCGGCGTGAATTTGGAAGGCAGCGTAGGGTAACGAAACATGGACTCGGTGATTTATTTCGATAACAACGCGACCACGCGGCTGGCGCCGGAAGCGCTGGAGGCGATGAAGCCTTATCTCACCGAGCTTTACGGCAACCCCTCCAGCATCCACGGCTTTGGCAGCCAGGTGGCGCGGAAAATTCAGCAGGCGAGAGAACAGGTCGCGGGGCTGCTTGGCGCAGCCGACCCGGTCGAGATCATTTTCACCAGTTGCGGGACGGAGGGCGATAACGCCGCAGTTCGCGGGATTTTGGACTCACAGCCGGACAAACGCCACATCGTAACCACTCAAGTGGAGCACCCAGCGGTTTTGAGCTTGTGCCAACACCTGGAGAAGAAAGGCTACCGTCTGACCTGGCTCCGTGTCGATGGCAACGGCATGCTGGATTTGGACGAGCTAAAGGATTCTCTAGCCGACGATACCGCCCTGGTCTCGATCATGTACGCCAATAATGAAACCGGCGTGATCTTTCCGATCGAAGCCATCGGCAAGATCGTCAAGGCCAGAGGAATTCCGTTTCACGTCGATGCCGTCCAGGCGGCGGGGAAAGTGCCGCTGAATCTCAAGCAGACTCCGGTCGATCTGCTGACGATATCGGCCCATAAGTTCCACGGGCCGAAGGGCGTCGGCGCGCTTTATGCTCGGAGAGGCATCACGTTTCGGCCTTTTCTGATCGGCGGTCATCAGGAGCGCGGCCGCAGGGGCGGGACTGAAAACGTCGCAGGCATCGTGGGAATGGGTAAGGCGGCGGAGCTGGCCGTTAAAAACTTGCTAGAAGACGAGCGGCGGGTGCGGGCGCTGCGCGATCAACTGGAGAAATCTCTGCTCGAATCCTGTCCCGACAGCCATGTAAACGGCGATCGGAGGGACCGCTTGCCGAATACGCTCAACATGAGTTTCAAATTTTTGGAAGGGGAGGCGATTTTGGTCCTGTTGGACCAGGACGGAATCTGCGCTTCTACCGGTTCGGCCTGTACGGCCGGCTCGGCGGAGCCGTCGCATGTGCTTAGAGCGATGGGTGTGCCTCCGGACTGGCTTCAGGGCGCCGTGAGGTTTAGTTTAAGTCGCTACACAACCGAGAATGAAGTCCAATCTGTCAACCAAAAGGTGCCTTCGATCGTCCAACGCTTGAGCGGTCTTTCTGCTTTGGGCAAGCTGGCGAATCAGGAGCCTAAGCGTGGGGATTACAGTGACCGGGTCGGGGCCAGGAGGTAAGTATGGCGGTCATGCAGGTCTCCAGGAGAGTGGACTACGGGCTCCGCGCAGCTATCTACCTTGCCGGTCAGCACCCGGAGAAAAGCTGCTCGGTGGCTGAGATCGCCGGCCAACAGGGAATCCCGCGCAAGTTTCTGGAAAAAATCATCCAAAGCCTGATTCGCGGCGGGCTGGTGAAATCGAAACGGGGGCACGACGGCGGGTATACTTTGGCCCGCCCGCCGGCCGAAATTTCGTTTCAGGACCTTATCGAGGCGCTGGAGGGTCCCATCGCCGTCAATGTTTGTCTGGATCAGCACATGAACTGCAGCCATCTTCCGCGCTGTGCCATGGTCGGGGTATGGCACGAGATACAGCGGCGCGTGATGGATGTGTTCGTACACACGACGCTGGCCGACCTGCGGAAGCAGCCGGGAACAGGATTCTCTTCTCTGTCGAGTGCGGCATGAATAAAACGTTCACAAGAACGTCCAACCACCCCAGGCCGCACTCCATAGGGAGGTAACATTATGCCATACGAAACAGGTTTCACTGAAGATAGAGTGGCGTCGCTGTTCCAGCCGGACACGCTCATGCCGGCGCAATATCTGGAGACATACCGCAGGAAAACGCACCTGGAGCCGGAGAAGCGGCTGATGCTTGCGGTGTTGGAAGACGCGATTGCATGCTTCCAAAAGTACCTGCTCGTCCGGGACGCGAAAGGCAGAGAAATGTTCCGCGGCGCCGAGGAATGGATCTTGGAGGAGGATAGCGAGTGGCTTTTTTCCTTCGAGAACGTCTGCGAGGCGTTGGGATACAACCCTGCTTATCTCCGTAGCGGGCTCAAGCGCTGGAAAGAAGCGACGCTTCAGGCCCAGCCTAAGGCCAAGGTGTACCATCTGGCGTCGAGGAAGCCGCGCCGAAGCGCGGGCATATCGGAGACGCCTAAGTCCGGCCAGAGAATGCTAAAGGCGGTCAATCGTTAATTCCCGCGGAGAGTCTGGCGCCAAGCGACTGGGGCGGTGGGACGAAAGTGCCACCGCCCTTTTTTATGCCGTCTCGCTTGCCGGGCCGGCGCCAAAGAGTGTATAAAAATTTCTTTTAACCTTATGCCACCACAAAAGAAAAGGAGGAAGATCTTTCGCCCGAGAAGGCTCGTCCGATCCACGCTGGCGGCTCTCGTTTGGCTGCGTTACCGCGCAGCGGAATATAGCTTGAGAAGCTTTGTGCGCGTGCTGCCGTGGCTTCCGGCCCGCTTCCTTTCCGCTCTCTCGTCCGCGATCGCGCGCGGGAGCTTTTTGATCTTGTGGAAATATCGGCGGCGGATGGAAGAGAATCTCGGCGCGGCCATGGCGAAAGAGTTTTCTTCGGCCGGCCAAAGAAAGGCGCTGATTCGCAAAGCCTGGAGAAACTTCGCCCAGTCGGCTCTGGAAACCAGTTACCTGATGAAGGGGCCGAAGGAGAAGGTCCTGGCCTCGGTGGCGATCGAGGGAGAGGAGCATCTCAAGCGGGCGCTGGTCAAAGGCAAGGGCGTCATCGCCCTCAGCGCTCACTTGGGCAATTTCACCATGATCGGCATCCGGTTGGGAGCTGCGGGTTACCCGATGACGGCTTTGATCAAACAACCGCGCGACCCGCGATTTGCCCGTCTTATGGACGGCTATCGGACGGGGGCGGGCCTCGTTACAATCTCAGCCAAACCGCGGCGCGAGGCGGTGCGGAAAGTTCTCAGGGCGTTAAGGGTCGGAAGCGTGGTGTTGATCATCGCCGACGAATTTAAATCCGCCGGCGTGCCGGTGGAGTTTTTCGGTGTTCGTTCGCCGGCGCCGCGCGGACCGGCGACGCTCGCGCTCCGCACCCGCGCCGCGACCGTGCCGATGTTCGCAACCCGGGATGCCGACGATCGGATGACGCTTCATATCGAGCCGGAGATCGAGTTGATTAAAACCGGCAATCGCGAACAGGATGTCGCCGCCAATACCGAGCTGTTCACCCGCCACCTAGAGGGCATGATAAGGCGCTACCCCGATCAGTGGAACTGGCTCGGCTTCCGGCGCGAAGGAATAAGGCCGAGAGGCCGAAAGGTTAAAGGGTTTCAGGATTCGGGAGTTGAAGAACTTTAAACTCTGGAACTGACCCTTAAACCTACTTTGCCTTTATTCGGGCGCTCCATTATAGTGAACACGTGATTCAAAGACGAAAAACAAGGCAAATTCAGCTCGGCAAGGTCAAAGTGGGCGGGGACGCTCCGATTACCGTCCAGTCGATGACCAAGACCGACACGCGCGACGTGCGCGGGACGGTCGATCAGATATGGTCGTTGGAGGCTGCCGGCTGCGATATTGTAAGGGTGGCCGTTCCCGTGCGCGAGGCCGCGGAAAAGCTCGGCGAGATCAAAAAAAAGATTCGCATCCCGCTCGTCGCCGATATCCATTTCAACTACAAGCTCGCGCTCATCGCCCTGCAACAAGGAGTGGACGGTCTGCGCCTCAATCCCGGCAACATCGGCGAGCGCTGGTGCGTGGACGAAGTCATCAAAGCCGCCTCGGAACGTAAAATCCCGATACGCATCGGCGTCAACGCCGGGTCGCTGGAAAAAGACCTGTTGAAGAAATACGACGGACCCACGGCCGACGGGATGGTCGAAAGCGCTCTGCGCCATATCGGCATCCTCGAAGATCTCGGCTATACGGAAATCAAGGTTTCGCTGAAGGCCTCCGATCCGCTCATGATGATCGAGGCTTACCGCATGCTCGCCGCTAAGGTGGACTATCCGCTTCACCTCGGAGTCACTGAAGCGGGCACGCCGTCGATGGGCGCGATCAAGTCTTCCGTCGGCATCGGAACATTACTTGCGGAGGGCATCGGCGACACCATCCGCGTTTCCCTCTCCGCCGATCCGGTGGAGGAAGTGCGGGTCGGGATGGAGATTCTCAAATCGCTCGGTCTCAGGAAAGAAGGCATGACCTTCGTCGCCTGTCCCTCGTGCGGCCGCGCGGATATCGACCTCGTGACGCTGGCGAAAGAAGTGGAGCAGCGTATGCTGCCCTACGTCAACAAAGACATTCACGTCGCGGTCATGGGCTGCGAGGTGAACGGTCCGGGAGAAGCGCGCGCCGCCGACATCGGCGTCGCCGGCGGCAAGGGAATCGGCCTCATCTTCAAAAAAGGCGAGGTGATCCGCAAGGTCCCCGAAGCGCAGATCGTAAGCGCCCTGATGGAAGAAGTGGAAAAGCTCGCGGCAGAGAAGGAAGCGGAGAAGGCGGCTTCTCCCGAAGACTAACTTCTTATGGCGTCCTAGGGGCAACCCCTTCCGGTCGACGGCGATAGGATCAGTGCCTTGAGGCAGTCTTCAAACGACGGAGCTAGGTGCTAAGACACGCAAGTCTGCGGGGCGGGGGGGCCAGCTGTGGCGCGTCATGGAACCTGCACGGTCAGGCGCCGTCGCCCTTCAAGGCTTGCCCCTTCGGACGCCAACATGTCGTTAAATTTTTTGCCATGAATAAGGTCTGATCTCTACTTCCGTCCCAAAGATAAAACCGTGCGCTGGAGCACAACCTTAATTCCGACCCTCAAAGAGGATCCTGCCGACGCCGAGGTCGTCAGCCACAAGCTGTTGGTTCGGGCCGGGATGATCCGCCAGTTGAGCCGCGGTATCTACGACTACCTGCCGCTCGCTCTTAAAGTCATCCGCAAGATCGAAGCGATCGTGCGCGATGAGATGAACCGTGCGGGAGCCCAGGAGCTTCTGCTGCCGATCGCGTCGCCCGCCGAGTTATGGCAGGAGAGCGGCCGCTGGGACGTCTACGGCAAGGAACTGGTCCGGTTCAAGGATCGCCATGAGCGGGATTTCTGCCTCGGGCCGACGCACGAGGAAGTGATCACGGATCTCGTCCGGCGCGTGGTGCGCTCCTACCGCGAGCTGCCTTTCAATCTGTACCAGATTCAAACCAAGTTTCGCGACGAGGTGCGTCCTCGGTTCGGCCTCATGCGCGGGCGCGAATTTATCATGAAGGACGCCTACAGCTTCCATCCGACGGTCGAAGATTGCCGGCGCGAGTATCGAAATATGTTCGACACCTACCGGCGCATCTTCACCCGCCTGGGCCTAAAGTTCCGCCCCGTGGAGGCGGACACGGGGGCGATCGGCGGGAGTCTATCCCATGAGTTCCAGGTTCTGGCGGAGTCGGGAGAAGACGCCATCGTGAGCTGCGACAAATGCGACTACGCCGCTAATATCCAAAAGGCCGAGGTCAAAGGCCGGGCGCATTCAGGACGCGATCTCAAGGACTCCCCTCCGCCTCTCAAGAAGGTGGCCACGCCGGAGAAAAAAACCGTCGCCGAGGTTTCCGAGTTTCTTTCGCTTACCGCCGAGCGGTTTATCAAGACGATGGTATATAAGATAGACGGCGGGGAGCTGGTGGCGGTTTTGGTACGCGGCGACCACGAGATCAACGAGCTGAAACTCAAAGCAGCCCTCCGTTGTGAGAATGTGCAGTTGGCGAGCGAGAGCGAGGTGCAAAAAGCCACCCGAGTCCCGCCCGGATTTTTGGGCCCCATCGGTCTCAAGCTCCGGACCATAGCCGATCACGCGATTCAAGGCATGCGCGGCGCGGTCACCGGCGCCAACGAAGCCGACGCTCACTTCATCGACGTGGACCAGGAGCGGGACTTCACGCCGTCGGCCTTCACCGACCTGCGCGTGGCGGTGGCCGGCGATCCTTGCCCGCGCTGCGAGAATGGCCGTCTCGAATCGTATCGCGGCATAGAGGTCGGCCAGGTCTTTTATCTCGGCAAAAAGTACAGCGAGAAGCTGGGCGCGACCTATCTCGATCCCGAGGGGCGCGAGCAGCCGATCGAGATGGGCTGCTACGGCATCGGCATCTCGCGGCTCCTCGCGGCGGCGATCGAGCAAAATCACGACGACAATGGAATCATATGGCCCTTCGCCATAGCGCCGTTTACGGCGATGCTCCTCCCCATCAACTACAAAGAGGAGAGACTGCAAAAAGCCGCCGACCGGCTCTATCAAGAGCTTCGACAACGCGGCGTCGACGTGCTGTTGGACGATCGTGACGAGCGGCCGGGCGTCAAGTTCAAAGACGCCGATCTCATCGGGATTCCGTTGCGGGTCACTTTGGGCGCGAAAGGTCTCGACAAAGGATGCGTCGAGGTGCGCCGGCGGCGCGATGGCAGTGTTCAAGAGATTCAGATAGAACAAGCGGCAGACAAGATACAAGAGGCGATTCAGGCGGAGATAGACGAAAAACCGTCGCAGAAAAACTGAAGATGGCGTCGAATCTGCAACTCGTCCGCTCCCCCACTCCCATGCGCGAGCGGCTGATCCTCGCCCTCGACGTGGAGGACCTGGATCGAGTAAAGGCGACGCTCAAGCTCCTGGCCGGCGAGGTCGGCATGTTCAAGGTCGGGAAGCAGCTTTTCACGCACGCCGGACCTCAAGCTGTCAAGTTGATCCAGGAGATGGACGGCGAAGTTTTCCTCGACCTAAAATTCCACGATATACCGACGACCGTCGCTAAAGCCGCCATCGAGGCGACACGTCTCGGAGTCAAGATGTTCAACGTCCACGCCTCCGGCAGTCTCGCGATGATGCGCCAGACCGCCAAAGAGGTTAACCGCGTCTGCCGCCAGGAGTCGCTCAGAAAACCGATCATGCTCGCCGTGACCGTGCTTACGAGCCTCAACGATAGCGATTTGAAAAAGGTCGGCGTGACGGGAGAGGTTGCGGACCAGGTCGTGCGCCTGGCGCTGCTCAGCCAGAAGGCGGGGATGGACGGGGTGGTCGCCGCGCCCAACGAGGTCAGTGAAATCCGCGCGGCCTGCGGGCGGCGCTTCGTGATCGTGACGCCCGGGATCCGGCTGCAAAAAAGCAAGCGCGACGACCAGAAGCGGGTGATGACTCCGGCCGACGCCGTGCGCGCCGGCGTGGACTACATCGTCGTCGGCCGGCCGATCATGGAAGCCGCCGACCCCGTCAACGTGGCCCGGGAGATCATCGCCGAGATGGAGCAAAGCGCGAAAAAATTTTTCTGACGAGGATGAACCATGGCAACACTGTCGCTCAATTTAGGCTTCAATCCCGCGCCGAACGCGAAGGGCTTCTTCGACGGCTCCGTGCGGTTGAAAGATATAGACCTCAAGCTCGAGTCTGAGTTCGGCGAAGGCTTCGACAACGTCGGCGCCAGGCATCGGAAGATCATCGCTGGCGGTCTCGACGGCGGCGAGCTCTCTATCTCTTCTTATATTTTAGCCCGAAAGCGCGGGGTGAGACTGCGTGCGCTGCCGGTTTTCCTTTCGCGGAAATTCCGCCATCGCTGCATGTACGTGCCCGCGGGATCGAAGCTGCGCGACCCTTCCGAGCTGGCGGGCAAGAAGATCACGATCCATCGCTACAACGCGACGACGCCGGTCTGGCTCAAGGGCATTCTGCAAAACGAATACGGCGTCAAACCCGGGACGGTGGAATGGTGCGTCGCCGAGCCGGACATCGCGGAGGAGTCGCTCAGGCCGCCGCCGCCCGAGATTCGCGTGCGGCTCATCCCCGAGCCGCGCACGCGCGAGCACGCCATCGAGCTGTTGGAGCGCGGCGAAGTCGACGCGGCGCTCGAACCCTACGACGTGCTCGCGACCAATCCCAAGCTCAGGCGGATTTTCCCCGACCACCGCCGCGTCGAGGAAGATTTCTTCCGCCGCACCGGCTGCTTCCCGATCAACCACCTCTTCGTCTTGAAGGAAGACATTGCCGAGGCGCGTCCGTCGATCGTCGTGGATCTGCTCAACGCGTTTCGCGAGGCCGAGGCGATGGCGGACAGGTATCGTAACGACAAGCAAAAGGAAGAGGCGGTGTGGGAAAGAAAAGTGATGGGCGGGGACTTCCAGTACAGTCTCAACCGCGGCCCGGCAAGAAAATCGCTCGAGACGCTCTTCACTTACCAAATCCAGCAGGGCATTGCGGACGAGAAGCCGGATTTGGAGAACCTGTTTTTTCCGCAGGTGCTGAAGCTCTGATCACTTGACACACGGTAGTGTTAACGTTGCGGAGACCACTAGTTGTACTTGCATTCTTAGACAACAATGAGAAACGGCAAACCGACCACGAACCGAGAAAGACCTAGCCAATTCTTTGCGTGGCCATTGGAGGCATCTAAAGAGTGGAGAAATACTCACAGCGTTCAAAATATGGAGACCGAAACAAAAGGTGTAATCGACTGGTTGATGTTAGTCGAGGAAATTTGGGGAGATCACCGTACCCGCCGGCACTTTTAGGACCGCAAAGATCGAAGCGTATGACAACAAGAGCGGTCGCTTAGAGGCAGAGTATTGGTACTCACCGACAACGAAGTGGTTTGTCAAAATCATAGACTACGAGGCGGGCGACGGCTTCGTTCGGGAACAAGAATTGCGAAGCTTTAAGGTTGATCGATGAATATTATGATGATGGCCTCACCTTCAGATTTTCCACCAGCGATAAAAGTGATGCACCGGACTGTGGCCGGGCGCCGATGGCGAACGATGGCGAAGCTTTGACGGATACAGCGGGTTCTGCTGTGTATCCCGTCCGGGCCTTTCCAGCTTCCCCTGGTTAAGCGCTGGTTGCTAGAGGAATCCTATTGCATTACTGTGTAAGCGCATTCAACAATTCAGGATGGGTTTGAACGGTGAAATCCCTAAAACTCGGAGAATACATTGTCAGGGACCCTGAGATCTGCCACGGCAAGCCGACCTTTAAGGGAACGCGGATTATGGTGGAGCAAGTCCTGGAGATGGTCGCCGAAGGCATCACGTGGGAGCAGATCATTGCGGAGCATGACGGCGCAATCAGCCGGGAAGCGATCGCAGAGGCCCTGCGGCTGGCAGGCCGATCTTTCTCCGAGAAAAACACAGTCCGGCGCACTGGTTGAACATCCTTGATGAAAACATAATCTCGAGCCAACGTTCCCTGCTACGCGCGTGGCGAATTCACTTTAGTCACTTAGGAACGGATATTGGACGTCGGGGAATGAAGGACCGGCCCGATGTTATTCCGTTGCTGCACGGTCTCCGGCGCGCAACATTCTTCACCCATGACCTGGGATTCTTCGATCCCTCACTGCGTCATAAAAACTATTCCCTGGTTTGCTTGGACGTAAGCGGCGACGAGTCTGCCATATACATCCGACGATTCCTCCGGCACCCGGCATTTCGCGCACAAGGGCAGCGCCTCGGAAGAGTCATTCTCCTCCGCGCACGAGGTTTAAGATATTGGCAAATTCACAGACGCAAGGAGAAGGTGGTTAACTGGCCAAAAGGTTAAGAGCCCCGGCGATCATTGTAATTTAACGCTTTCTCCAGAAGCGATAGAAATGATGCACCGGGCTGTGGCCGGCGCCGATGGCGAAGCTTTTGCGGATCGCGCGGGTCATGAAAGTCTTCGCGTGGCCCACGGCATGCTCCAGCCTCTCGCCCTTGGCTAGATTCGCCGCGATGGCCGCGGAAAACGTGCAGCCGGTGCCGTGAGTGTTTGTCGTCGGAATTCGTGCGGCGGTGAAGCTCAAGAATTTTTTTCCGTCGTAAAACAAATCGGTCGCCGGACCTTTTCGGTGCCCGCCCTTGATCACCACGCTCTTCGCTCCCATGCCGACGATCCGCCGCGCGGCCTCCTTGACGTCAATCTGTCTCGTTCCCTGTATGCCGGTGAGCTGTTCGGCTTCCGGAAGGTTCGGCGTTACAACAGCGGCCAGGGGGATGAGCAGCGACTTCAGTGCCTCGATCGCCTCTGAACGCAAGAGCAGATCGCCCGATTTCGCCACCATCACCGGATCGAC